>NZ_JACYVY010000032.1:0-18458 GCF_017151825.1 Staphylococcus sp. EG-SA-18 | reverse complement strand
TTCAGTGTAAAATGTACTTGGGTCATGTAAAAGTCCTCCTGGGTATGTTTTTGTCGTTAAAAACATTGTACCGTAAAAGGACTGTTATATGGCCTTTTTACTTTTACACAATTATACGGACTTTATCGGTCTTAAGAATGAGTTGACTATCGAATTTGCTAAATTAAAATTTGTTGTGTCAAAGTATACTACCCAAATCAACGCTTTTCTAAAGATTTTTAGACCACAAAAAAATAGCTTATCACTTTTAAAAATAATTACAAGTTAAAATGATAAGCTAAAAGTTAATTTAAAATAATCTTAAAAGTATAATGCCTGTCAAAATACATAATAGACCAATAGTTTTTCTGGATGTCATTGCTATTTTAGGTGAACCAAATAATCCAAAGTGATCTATCAATATGCCCATTAGAATCTGGCCAAACATCCCAATAAGTGTTGTTAATGCTGCACCCATATGAGGCATTAAGATAATGTTAGCTGTTACAAAAGCCATACCAAGTATACCGCCAGTAAAATAGATAGGCTTTAATTTACCGAATTTTAAATGACTTGTTTTTAGTTTTAAAGAACGATTAAAAATAGCGGTTAAAATCAATAGCGTTATTGACCCAATTGTAAATGATACTAATGATGCAAAGGCTGGTGAATGAGTATGACTTGCTAAAGCACTATTAATTGTCGTTTGAATAGGTGGAAAGAAACCAAAAATAAATCCTAAGAGAAGCCAAAACAGTAAATACTTTTGATCAGTTAGTAATAAATTATTCTTGTTAAATTGATTCATTATGACGATGCCGACAATGAGTAACAATACTCCAATTGCTTTAATTAAATTAAAATCATGAATTGTAGCGCCAAATAAGCCAAATGTATCAATAATGACACCCATAATAATTTGACCCGCAACTGTTGCAATTACAGTTAATGTTGCACCTAATTTTGGCAATAACAATAAATTGCCAGTTAAAAAGCTAACCCCAAGCAAACCACCGACTACCCATGTGTAGTTAAATGATTGATTATTGTAAAAGTGAATAGTAAATACTTCTGGATTGATAATGATATTTAAAATAATTAAACAAATTGTTCCAACTGAAAATGAAATGAATGAAGTATAGAAAGGCGATTTAGTATACAGTGATAGTCTTGAATTGACAGATGTTTGGATAGGAATAAGCATTCCAACTAGGACACCAATGATATAGAAAAGAAGCATATGAATAAAGTCTCACTTTCCAAAGTTAATAATAAAATCATATGAATACATTATCATTATAGAGAAAATATACAACTCATTTACAATAATGTTGAAAAAAACAGGACATTATCACAACAAAATCACCCTAGACAATCATGATGAAAGTCTAGGGTGTTAGTATTTATACTAAATTAATTGCGCTTTCTTTATATCTATTTCTTATCTTCAAATAAAACAGTTGTTGTTTTATCAATAATTTGAGCAGAATGTACTTTGGTGATAGTACCACTATTTGACTTTATAATATTTAAATCTACTAATGCATTCATACTATCACGTGCAACTTGCTCGGTCACTACGTTGTTTAATTGTGGTAATTGCAGTTTTACAGGCTTGTCTAGTGAAGATTTAAAACTTAATTCAAGTGTTTTAGTCATGAATATGTCCTCCTGATTAAATTGATAAAGATTTGATGAGTTCGATATTGTTATATGTTTCTCCAGTAAGTCGCTCAATAAGTTTGCTGAATGTTTTAATTTGGTCGTTTGATGCATCAGGGTTAATGTTAGCGAATCGACGCTTAAATTCTGTTTGTTTGCCGTTAGCGTCTACTTTAGTAAATGATAATACAATAGTGATGTGGTTTATTTTACTCATATTTTAAAACCTCCTTTCACACTATATATCGAAATAAAATAATAAAATGGCTAATTTTATTTTCTATGTTTAAAATCTATAAAAAAGGCAATAGATATATGTAACTAAAATATAAAATAGCTATGATTAAGACACTTAAAGCAAGGGGAGGTTGAGTAATGAATAAAGTAGAAGCGATTAAATTTAATGATGATATTGTTAAAATGTATGAAGCGCTCAAGATAAAATCTGAACGTGACTATTTATTCTTTAAGTTAGCTATACATAGTGGATTGAAAGTATCGGAATTATTAACAATTACAGTCTCTCAAGTTAAGAGACTAATTGAAAAGTGTACGTTATCAGAAATGTGTAAAGCACATTTTCATTCGTTGATTAAAATTAGGTTACCAGAAACATTATCGAAAGAACTACTTCAATATATAGAGGACAGGAGTCTTTCGAATGAAGACGTTCTTTTTCAATCACTACGAACAAATCAAGTATTATCTAGACAGCAAGCATATCGAATAATTCACCAAGCATCAATTGAAGCTGGTATAGATAATGTAGGACTAACGACATTGCGTAAGACATTTGCATATCATGCTTATCAAAAAGGTATACCTATACCAGTCATTCAAAAGTATTTAGGGCATCAATCTGCTATTGAAACACTAAATTTTATCGGTTTAGAAAATGAGTGTGAACATAGTATTTATATTTCATTACAATTATAGAAACAAAGGAGGCTAATAATGAGTTTGGTTTATTTATTAATTGCTATACTTGTGATTATGGCGATGATACTTCTAATGTCTAAACGTAGAGCATTGGCTAAATATGCCGGGTACATAGCGTTGGTTGCACCTGTAATTTCATCTATCTATTTTTTGATTCAAATACCATCAGTAGCTAAACTGCAATATCTTTCTACCTCTATTCCATGGATTAAGACATTAGATATTAATTTAGATTTACGTTTAGATGGTTTAAGTTTAATGTTTTCTCTTATTATTTCACTTATTGGAATTGCAGTATTCTTCTATGCAACTCAATATTTATCCTCTCGAAAAGACAATTTACCAAGGTTTTATTTTTATTTAACGTTATTTATGTTCAGTATGATTGGTATTGTATTATCAGACAATACGATATTGATGTACATTTTTTGGGAATTAACGAGTGTATCATCATTTTTATTGATTTCATATTGGTATAACAACGGAGATAGTCAATTTGGTGCGATGCAATCATTTATGATTACAGTATTTGGTGGTTTGGCATTATTAGTTGGTTTTATCATGTTGTATATTATGACAGGAACGAATAACATCACAGAGATATTAGGACAAGCAGATCATATTAAGAATCATGGATTGTTTATCCCTATGATTTTTATGTTTTTATTAGGTGCATTTACAAAATCAGCACAATTTCCATTTCATATTTGGCTACCTAGAGCAATGGCTGCACCTACACCTGTAAGTGCTTATTTACATTCAGCCACGATGGTAAAAGCTGGTATCTTTTTATTACTTCGATTTACACCATTATTAGGTCTTAGCAATATGTACGTATATATCGTTACGTTTGTTGGTTTAATAACAATGTTATTTGGTTCAATTACAGCTTTAAAACAATGGGATTTAAAAGGTATCCTAGCGTACTCTACAATCAGTCAACTTGGGATGATTATGGCTATGGTGGGTATAGGTGGCGGATATGCTCAACACCAACAAGACGCAATAGCATCTATTTATGTATTTGTATTATTTGGTGCGCTATTTCATCTAATGAATCATGCCATCTTTAAATGTGCGCTTTTCATGGGAGTAGGTATTTTAGATCATGAAGCAGGTTCAAGGGATATACGAATTTTAAGTGGAATGCGTCAACTATTTCCTAAAATGAATCTAGTCATGACGATAGCGGCTCTATCTATGGCTGGAGTACCATTTTTAAATGGATTTTTAAGTAAAGAAATGTTTTTAGATGCATTAACACAAACTGGACAATTATCCCAATTTAGTTTGATTTCAATGATAGCTATCGTGTTTGTTGGTGTTATTGCGAGTGTTTTTACATTCACATATGCACTATACATGGTAAAAGAAGTATTTTGGACAAAATATGATTCTAAGGTTTTTACTAAAAAAAATATCCACGAACCATGGTTGTTTAGTTTACCATCTCTTATATTAATGGTGCTAGTACCTGTAATCTTTTTTGTACCAAATATATTTGGGAAGGGGATTATCGTTCTAGCATTAAGAGCTGTATCAGGTGGTAATCATCAAATTGATCAATTGGCACCACATGTTTCGCAATGGCATGGATTTAACATACCGCTTCTTTTAACCATCATCATTATTTTATTGGGTAGTGTACTAGCAATCAAAGTAGATTGGAAAAAAGTGTTCACAGGTAAAATTAGACAGATTTCAGTTTCAAAAAGCTATGAGATGGTATATCGACATTTTGAAAAGTTTGCTACGAAGCGATTTAAACGTGTTATGCAAGATCGTTTAAACCAATACATTATTATGACCTTAGGCATATTTATGATTATCATTGGATATGGTTATATTCGAATTGGACTTCCTAAAGTACATCAGTTACATGTTTCTGAATTTGGGGCATTAGAAATTATATTAGCAATCGTAACTGTCACAATTGGTATTTCTTTAATTTTTATACGTCAACGACTGACAATGGTCATTTTAAATGGAGTCATCGGATTTGTTGTGACCTTATTCTTTATAGCAATGAAAGCCCCTGATCTAGCATTGACTCAGCTAGTAGTTGAAACAATAACGACGATACTATTTATTGTCAGTTTTTCAAGATTACCAAACGTGCCAAGATCTAACGCTAACAAAAAAAGAGAAATAATTAAAATTTCTGTATCACTCTTGATGGCACTTATTGTTGTATCATTAATTTTTATTACACAACAAACAGATGGTTTATCATCAATATCAGACTTTTATTTAAAAGCTGACAAACTAACAGGTGGTAAAAATATTGTAAATGCGATACTTGGTGACTTTAGAGCATTAGATACATTATTTGAAGGATTAGTGTTAATTATTACTGGGCTAGGTATTTACACATTATTAAATTATCAAGATCGGAGGGGACAAGATGAAAGAGAATGATGTCGTGTTAAGAACGGTCACGAAACTTGTTGTATTTATTTTATTGACTTTCGGATTCTATGTCTTCTTCGCAGGTCATAATAATCCTGGTGGTGGGTTTATTGGTGGTTTAATATTTAGTTCAGCGTTTATTTTAATGTTTCTGGCTTTTAATGTTGAAGAGGTTTTAGAAAGTTTACCGATTGATTTTAGAATTTTAATGATTATTGGAGCATTGGTATCATCTATTACTGCGATAATACCTATGTTTTTTGGAAAACCATTTTTGTCTCAATATGAAACAACTTGGATACTTCCAATTTTAGGACAAATTCATGTAAGTACAATAACACTTTTTGAATTAGGTATTTTATTCTCAGTTGTTGGTGTTATTGTCACAGTGATGTTGTCGCTTAGCGGAGGTCGATCATGAATTTAATATTATTACTAGTTATAGGATTTTTAGTGTTTATAGGAACATATATGATTTTATCAATCAATTTAATTCGTATTGTAATCGGAATTTCAATATATACTCATGCTGGTAATCTCATTATTATGAGTATGGGAACGTATGGTTCTAGTAGATCAGAACCACTAATAACTGGTGGAAACCAATTGTTTGTTGATCCCTTGTTACAAGCTATTGTACTAACTGCAATAGTTATAGGGTTTGGGATGACTGCGTTTTTACTTGTACTTGTTTATAGAACTTATAAAGTAACAAAAGAAGATGAAATTGAAGGCCTAAGGGGGGAAGATGATGCTAAGTAACTTATTGATTTTACCAATGTTATTACCATTCCTTTGTGCCTTAATCCTTGTATTTTTAAAAAATAATGATCGTATTTCTAAATATTTATACTTAGGTACAATGACTATCACCACAATTATTTCATTAATGCTATTAATTTATGTTCAGCGTCACCGTCCAATTACGCTAGACTTTGGAGGATGGTCAGCGCCCTTTGGTATACAGTTTTTAGGAGATTCTTTAAGTTTAATTATGGTTACAACCGCTTCGTTTGTGATTACTTTAATTATGGCATACGGATTTGGGCGTGGCGAACATAAAGCAAATCGTTATCACTTGCCATCGTTCATATTATTTTTAAGTGTTGGCGTGATAGGCTCTTTTCTAACATCAGATTTATTTAATTTATACGTCATGTTTGAAATTATGTTACTAGCGTCATTTGTACTCATTACACTTGGACAATCTGTAGAACAATTACGTGCTGCAATTATTTATGTTGTCTTGAATATTATTGGTTCATGGCTATTCTTATTAGGTATAGGTTTACTTTATAAAACAGTAGGTACATTAAACTTTTCACATATTGCAATGCGTTTGAATAACATGGGAGATAATCGCACTGTTACAATGATTTCATTAATCTTCTTAGTCGCATTTAGTGCGAAAGCAGCGCTGGTCCTTTTTATGTGGCTACCCAAAGCCTACGCTGTGTTAAATACTGAGCTTGCAGCATTATTTGCAGCGTTAATGACCAAAGTAGGGGCCTATGCATTAATTCGATTCTTCACTTTACTATTTGATCAACATAATGATCTCATACATCCATTGCTAGCAACTATGGCTGCTATAACTATGGTCATCGGCGCTATAGGTGTCATTGCTTATAAAGATATTAAAAAGATTGCAGCTTACCAAGTCATAATCTCAATAGGATTTATCATTTTAGGTTTAGGAACAAACACGTTTGCAGGTATTAATGGTGCAATATTTTATTTGGTAAATGACATTGTTGTAAAAACATTGCTATTTTTTATTATTGGTAGTTTAGTTTACATTACAGGCTATCGACAATATCAATATTTGAATGGCTTAGCTAAAAAAGAACCTTTATTTGGAGTTGCGTTTATTATAATGATTTTTGCTATTGGCGGCGTGCCTCCATTTAGTGGCTTTCCGGGGAAAGTACTTATTTTCCAAGGTGCATTGCAAAATGGCAATTATATTGGACTAGCGTTAATGATTATTACTAGTCTAATTGCAATGTACAGTTTATTTAGGATACTTTTTTATATGTATTTTGGAGATAAAGATGGGGAGGAAGTTAATTTTAAGAAAATCCCGCTATATCGAAAAAGAATTTTAAGTATTTTAGTAGTTGTGGTTATCGCAATCGGAATTGCTGCACCTGTTGTGTTAAATGTTACAAGTGATGCAACTGAGTTGAACACGAGTGATCAATTATATCAAAAACTTGTAAATCCGCATTTGAAAGGAGAGGACTAAATGAATCAAATAGTTTTAAATATTATCATTGCATTCTTATGGGTATTATTTCAAGATGAAGATCATTTTAAATTCTCGACTTTCTTTTCTGGATATCTAATTGGTTTAATTGTCATTTATATATTACACAGGTTTTTCAGCGATGATTTTTATGTTAGAAAAATATGGGTAGCTATTAAATTTTTAGGTGTTTATTTATATCAATTAATAACATCTAGCATTAGCACGATTAATTATATTCTTTTTAAAACAAAAGATATGAACCCTGGATTACTTTCATATGAAACAAGACTAACAAGTGATTGGTCAATAACATTTTTAACAATTTTAATTATTATAACTCCAGGGTCTACAGTAATACGAATTTCTCAAGACTCTAAAAAGTTTTTTATTCATAGTATCGACGTGTCAGAAAAAGAAAAAGATAGTTTGTTAAGAAGTATTAAGCATTATGAAGACTTAATATTGGAGGTGTCGCGATGATACAAACAATAACACATATTATGATTATTAGTTCACTCATTATTTTTGGAATTGCATTAATCATCTGTTTATTTAGATTAATCAAGGGACCTACAACAGCAGATCGTGTCGTTACATTTGATACAACAAGTGCTGTCGTAATGTCAATTGTGGGTGTGTTAAGTGTACTTATGGGCACCGTTTCTTTCTTAGATTCAATCATGCTCATTGCCATTATATCTTTTGTAAGTTCTGTTTCAATATCACGCTTTATTGGTGGGGGGCATGTGTTTAATGGAAATAACAAAAGAAATCTTTAGTCTTATTGCTGCTGTGATGTTGTTGTTAGGTAGTTTTATTGCTCTTATTAGTGCAATAGGTATCGTGAAATTCCAAGATGTTTTCTTAAGAAGTCACGCTGCGACAAAAAGTTCAACTTTATCCGTGTTATTAACTTTAATCGGTGTATTAATTTATTTTATTGTGAATACAGGATTTTTCAGTGTGCGTTTATTACTGTCACTTGTTTTTATTAATTTAACTTCACCAGTCGGCATGCACTTAGTCGCTCGCGCTGCTTATCGCAACGGCGCTTATATGTATCGAAAAAATGATGCTCACACACATGCATCAATATTATTAAGTTCAAATGAACAAAACTCTACAGAAGCATTACAATTACGTGCTGAAAAACGAGAAGAGCATCGTAAGAAATGGTATCAAAACGATTGAAGTGTTGGCTAAATTGTTAAGCATAACAATGCTTTTGAAAATCTGTTTTCAAAATTAATCATTAAAAGAGTACTTTGAAATTGGTTAGTCGATTTTAAGGTGCTCATTTTTTGTATTATAAGTTAATGTTGTTATGTGAAAGCAAGTTGTTTATTTATACAAACAATTAGTGATAAAATAAAATTAAATAATTGCAAATTTAAGTACTGCAATCGTAGACATATATCTATATTAAAGTGCTTTTGTGGTCGCTAACTCAATTTATCCTCTAAAGTATAATTACAACGAGATGTGATACTTAATTTTCAATTAAACAATACTTTTTAGAGAGGTGAAAGTTTGGAAATATTTGAAACAATTCTTATATTTATAGCTGTTGTGATACTAAGTTCGTTTGTCCATACTTTCATACCTAAAGTACCCCTAGCATTTATACAAATTTTCTTGGGCATGTTACTATTTATTACCCCAATCCCTGTTCAATTTAATTTTGATTCTGAATTGTTTATGGTAACAATGATTGCGCCTTTGTTATTTGTAGAAGGTGTTAATGTTTCTAGAGTCCATTTAAGGAAATATATTAAGCCAGTGATGATGATGGCATTAGGATTAGTCATTACTACTGTGATAGGTGTAGGTTTATTTATTCATTGGATTTGGCCAGATTTACCTATTGGAGCAGCATTTGCAATTGCTGCCATTCTTTGTCCTACTGATGCAGTAGCAGTGCAAGCAATCACTAAAGGAAAGGTCTTGCCAAAAGGAGCAATGACAATTCTTGAAGGTGAGTCATTATTGAATGATGCTGCTGGTATTATTTCATTTAAAATAGCTGTTGGAGTATTAGTTACAGGTGCTTTTTCACTTGTTGATGCTGTTCAGTTGTTTTTAATTGCATCAATTGGTGGCGCAGTGGTTGGTTTACTTATAGGTATGGCATTAGTAAGGTTCCGATTAACATTGATGCGTCGAGGATATGAAAACATTAATATGTTTACAATTATTCAATTGTTAACACCATTTGTTACGTATTTAATTGCTGAATTGTTTCACGCATCAGGAATCATTGCAGCAGTAGTTGCAGGACTTGTACATGGTTTCGAACGTGACAGAATTATGCAAGTACGTACACAACTGCAAATGAGTTACAATCATACATGGAATATACTAGGTTATGTTTTAAATGGCTTTGTTTTTTCAATATTAGGATTTTTAGTACCTGAAGTTATTATTAAAATTATCAAAACAGAACCGCACAATTTAATCTTTTTAATAGGCATCACTATTGTTGTTGCTTTAGCTGTCTATCTATTTAGATTTGTTTGGGTTTATGTCTTATATCCTTATTTTTATTTAGCCATCAGTCCATTCCAAAAAATGATGACTAAAAATGATGATGATAATCCAACGACTGAGAAACCACCAAAGCGAAGTTTATACGCTTTAATTATGACGTTATGTGGTGTGCATGGAACAATTTCTTTAGCAATCGCATTAACGTTACCGTATTTTTTAGCAGGGCATCATGCTTTTACGTATAGAAACGACTTATTATTTATTGCATCTGGTATGGTTATTATTAGTTTGGTAGTTGCGCAAGTATTATTGCCATTATTAACGAAACCTGCACCTAAAACAGTAATTGGCAATATGTCGTTTAAAGTTGCTAGAATTTATATATTAGAACAAGTTATTGATTATCTAAATCAAAAATCTACTTTCGAAACAAGTTTTAAATATGGTAACGTGATTAAAGAATATCATGATAAATTAGCATTTTTAAAAACTGTAGAGAAAGATGATGAAAACTCTAAAGAATTAGAACGTCTACAAAAAATTGCTTTTAATGTAGAAACAAAAACATTAGAGTCTTTAGTAGATGAAGGACAAATAACGAATAGTGTACTTGAAAACTATATGCGTTATGCTGAAAGAACACAGGTATATAGACAAGCATCATTAATAAGAAGAATGATTGTATTATTACGAGGTGCTTTATTAAAACGAAGAGTACAAACGAGAGTGAACTCCGCATCTTCACTTAGTGTTACGGATAACTTAATGGAATTAAATAAAATTAATAAATTAGTCCATTATAATGTGGTTAGTCGTTTGTCTAAGGAAACAACAAAAGATAATACACTTGAAGTTGGAATGGTTTGTGACGGTTATTTAATGCGAATTGAAAACTTAACACCATCAAATTTCTTCAACTCAGCAAGTGAAGATACGATTACTAAAATTAAATTAAATGCATTGAGAGAACAACGTCGCATTTTACGTGAGTTGATTGATACAGATGAAGTATCAGAAGGTACAGCGTTAAAACTAAGAGAAGCCATCAATTACGATGAAATGGTTATTGTAGATAGTATGACGTAGTTCCTAATTATGCTAAAAGGGATTGATGAAAAACTGAAGGGCTTTTCATCAATCCCTTTTATTTTATGGGAATTGAATAGATAGTTTTAAACTATACGAATTATTAATATTTGAGATTTAATTGAAATAAGTTTTAAAAATTGGAGGAGATAGATTAAGCGAAGTCATTTAAAGGTGAAGTTAAGTGTATTCACAAAAAATAGCCACACTCATATGACATCGGATGAGTGTGGCTTAAGGATCTATGGGGGGGAGGAAACCATAGATGTTTACTTTGATAGGCCAGATTAAATATCAAAGTATGCGATTATTTATAGCTTGATGCAAAAGTGGTATGCCTATTAAAAGTTACTGCACATAGCTTTTAATATTCCGTTCAAAGGAAAGGGGCATACAATTGAACAATCTGTAATAGTACTTTTAACCAGCTATGCTAAAAGTCTAGTAGGGAGAACAGTTGTCCAATCACATAAGAACCTCTAACTTCGTTAGTACGATTAAGAAAAGCTTTTTAGTTAGTATGTAATACAATTTATTGACGCGCGTGAATCTCTTTTATAAGAGTGTGTAGGGAATGGCGTTGTATAAATTGTATTAGAAGAACTTCTAACGCATCTCTGTGGTTAAAAGAGATGAAGGGAACGACAGTTTAATTAAAACTGCATAAGAACTTCTAGCTTTTCTCTCTCGTTCAAAGAGAAGCAGCTGTTCGCAGTTTAATCAAAACCACATAAAGCTTTTAACTTTACTCTTTGATTTAAAGAGTGATAAATGTTTACAGTTTAATTAAAACTGCATAAGAACTTCTAGCTTTTCTCTCTCGTTCAAAGAGAAGCAGCTGTTCGCAGTTTAATCAAAACCACATAAAGCTTTTAACTTTACTCTTTGATTTAAAGAGTGACAAATGTTTACAGTTTAATTAAAACTGCATAAGAACTTCTAGCTTTTCTCTCTCGTTCAAAGAGAAGCAGCTGTTCGCAGTTTAATCAAAACCACATAAAGCTTTTAACTTTACTCTTTGATTTAAAGAGTGACAAATGTTTACAGTTTAATTAAAACTGCATAAGAACTTCTAGCTTTTCTCTTTCGTTCAAAGAGAAGCAGCTGTTCGCAGTTTAATCAAAACCACATAAAGCTTTTAACTTTACTCTTTGATTTAAAGAGTGACAAATGTTTACAGTTTAATTAAAACTGCATAAGAACTTCTAGCTTTTCTCTTTCGTTCAAAGAGAAGTTCTAATACCACCATATCGTGCGATCGGGAACGGTATATATATTAATAGGAGGGTAATATATATTTAACGCACGATATGGGACTATTAGCCTTCGACTTTGTTATGTTGATGTGTGGCCTAAAATATTGGAGATACCAATATTTTAGGTTGCATCAACATCAATTCATCTTACTTCATTAAAACACAGCGTGTTATTTCATGCTTCCGTGTACAGTTTCAATATTTGATTTCATCATTTTGTAGTAAGAGTCACCTTTAGTGCCTTCTTTACCGATTGAATCTGTGTACACTTCACCAAAGATATCTTTCTTCGTTTCTTCAGATAAACTTTCCATTGCTTTCTTATCAACACTTGTTTCTACTAATAAGTGTTTTAATTTGTGCTTTTTAACAAACTCAATAGCTTGTCTCATTTGTTCAGGTGTACCTTGTTTTTCAGTGTTAATTTCCCAAATATAACCTGGTGTAATACCGTATTGTTTTGAGAAGTACTTGAAGGCACCTTCACTTGTAATCATGGCACGTTGTTCTTTTGGAATGTCATTAAATTTGTCTTTACTGTCATTATTTAATTTTTCCAATTGAGCAATGTATTTGTTACCTTGCTTTTCATAATCTGCTTTATGTTTTTTGTCGTTATCGATAAATGTTTGTTGAATTGTTTTTACGTATTTAATACCGTTATCTAAACTTAACCATGCGTGTGGATCTTGTTTATCTTTGTTGCCTTCTTCACCGTTTAAATAGATAGGTTTAACATCTTTTGATACTGCGATAACTTTTTTATCTTTTAATGATTTACCAGCCTGTTCTAAGGCTTTTTCAAACCAACCGTTACCAGTCTCTAAATTTAATCCGTTGTATAAAATAACGTCAGCGTCAGTTAACTTTTTAATATCTTTAGGTTTAACTTCATATTCATGAGGATCTTGACCAACAGGTACAATACTATGAATATCGACGTTGTCTCCACCAACATTTTTAGCCATATCATATAAAATTGAATTCGTCGTTACTACTTTTAATTTGCCATTTGACTTATCACTGCTTTGTTTACCACCAGTACCACATGCAGCAACTAGAAGTAATAAGGCTAATAATAAAGGTACTAATTTTTTCATGTTAAACTTCCTCGTTTCTTTCTATTCGTAAATTTTGTGAAAAATAATGTGATGATATAAATTACAAACGTACAAAGTACGATTGTCGCACCACTAGGAATGTTGTAAATATAGCTGTAATAAAGTCCGACAATTGAACTTATGACACTTATTAAACTTGCTATAATCATCATTGAGTATAGTTTTTTACTAATTAAAAATGCTGTAGATGCAGGTGTAATTAATAATGCAACTACAAGAATAATACCTACCGTTTGAATACTTGCTACTGTTACTAATGAGAGTAACAACATCACAAAGTAATGTAATAACGTCGTATTTAGACCACTCATTCTACTAAACGTTGGATCGAATGTAGAAATCATTAATGGACGATAGAAAATAATGATTAGAATAAGGACGATTGAACCAATCACAATAGTTGTTAAAAATGCACTATTTGTGATTGCCAGTAAATTACCAAACAGAATATGGTACAAATCTGTCGTAGTGTTTATTAAGCTAATAATAATAATCCCCGAAGCTAAGAAAGCGGTAAAACTAATTCCAATAGCGGCGTCAGGTTTCGTTTTACTACTAGATGTGATATAACCGATAAAAATACTTGCGATCATACCAGTTATAAGTGCGCCTACAAACATTGGAATACCAAATAAGAATGATAGGGCAACACCAGGTAATACTGCGTGACTCATTGCATCTCCCATTAATGAAAGACCACGTAATACAATTAAACTACCAACTGTACCACAAACTATCCCTACAATAATTGAAGTTATCAATGCTCGATTCAAGAATTGATATGTAAATAAATGTTCGACAAACTCTAACATGTTATATTGCTCCTTTGACTAGGGTCACTACAGTCAGTGCTACTCATAAATGTTTCGTTTAAGCGAGTGACACTCATAGCCTCTTCACTATCACCAAAGTATCGTAATGTTTGATTTAATAGAATAATGCGATCAAAGTATTGCTTTGCTTTTGATAGATCATGGTGGATGATAAGAATAAGTTTTCCTTGTTGTTTTAAGTTCTCGATTTTTGTCATGATTAATTTTTCGCTACTAAAATCAATTCCGACAAACGGCTCATCTAGAAAATAAACTTCACTTTCGGACATCAATGCTCTTGCTACTAGCACACGTTGTAATTGTCCACCACTTAATTCTGAAATTTGTCGATGACGTAAAGATTCTAATTCTAAATCGCTTAATAACTGTTTGAGTTTATCCCTTGCTGATTTATTAGGTCGTCTAAACCATCCAATTTCTTTGTAGCAACCTGATAAAATCACTTGTTCCACACTTATAGGAAAATCTAAATCAATATGTGCTTTTTGTGGAATATATGTAATATGTTGCAGTTGTTGTTGTATAGGTTTGTTATATAACAATTTAGTACCGGTAGCATTAAATTCACCAATTAAAGACTTGATAAGGGAAGATTTACCAGCACCATTCGGGCCCATGATACCAATTATTTCGCCGCGTACTGGTATCGATAAGGAAATGTTTTTAAGTACATGCTTATTACCTAAAAACAGATTTAAATCTTTTGTTTCTAACAAACGTTTATACCTCCTAATTAAAAGTTTAGGCTAACCTAATTAATTGTATAATAAACTGAGAATATTTATCATGTCAAGTAAATTCGTGATATAATATAGACAATGTATGTGAGGTGAAAGTATGTTAACTGAAGAAAAAGAGGACTATTTAAAGGCAATCCTTACGAATAATGGCGATAAAAACTTTGTGACAAATAAAATCTTATCTCAATTTTTAAATATTAAGCCTCCATCTGTAAGTGAAATGGTAGGACGTCTTGAAAAAGCAGGCTATGTTGAAACAAAACCATACAAAGGTGTTAGATTAACAGAGGATGGTTTAACGCATACGCTTGATATCATTAAGAGACATCGACTATTAGAATTATTTTTAATAGAAATATTGAAATATAATTGGGAAGAAGTACATCAAGAAGCAGAAATTTTAGAACATCGAATTTCAGATTTATTTGTTGAAAGGCTGGATAGCCTGTTAAATTTCCCAGAAACTTGCCCGCACGGCGGTGTGATTCCTAGAAATAATGAATATAAAGAGAAATATATAACAACGATTTTGAATTATGAACCTGGTGATATCGTTACAATCAAACGTGTGAGAGATAAGACCGATTTGCTAATATATTTGTCTAGTAAAGATATTTCTATTGGTAATGAAGTGGAAATTGTATCGAAAGATGAAATGAATAAAGTAATTATCATTAAACGTAATGATAATGTAATTATTGTCAGTTACGAAAATGCAATGAACATGTTTGCTGAAAAATAAAATAAAGAAGCCATAAAGATATCCATGATTGAACTGATAAAGACATATGGATAATTGCTTTAGGCTTCTTTTTTATTAGTTAATTTATCAAGTGAGTATATTTGAGTAAAATATTCACTGCATAAAGATTGAAGATAATCCAGATTGTACTATAAATGAAGATAGGTACATGACTGAGTTCTTTAAGTGCACTACCATCCCACTGTGGACTCGGACGCTGGAAAGTCAATTTAGCAATCGTCCAACTAGATTGTAGAACTTCGCCTAATAATACACCTAAAATATATTGATAACTCATTGTGACAAGTAGTTGAATTTCTACTATATTTTCATCTTTTAATATAAAATACAACATGATAGAAATTAAAGTTATAACAACAATGGGTGAGCCTTTTCTAGATGTTAAAATTAAAAAATAAATAAATATCAATAAATAGGTAAATATAAAGAAACTAGGTATCTGATAATGGCTCGACGCTAAACCTATCAATAACATAATAGGTGGCATTAAATAACCACCAATCGTTGTAAGCCATTGGCCTGCTAGATGTCTAGATTGTGTAATTGCGAATCCTTGTTGTAATGTCTGTTGTCGCTCTCGTGGACTTGTTACAATGACTAAATCTTTTGCACGGCCACCAGCGAGTTTATTAAACAGTACATGACCAAATTCATGTGTTAAAACAGGGATATAGTTTAAAATGACATCTAAATAGTTCAAAACAGGCTTATGTCTATATTGATGAATAGCAATATAACAAGCTGCAACAATAACGATAATGTATATATTAAGTTGAATTGTCGTATTAAAAAAGTTTGATAAATAATTCATTGTTAACCTCATATAAGATATTAATTTAAAGTTTGCTTAGCACTTATTATAAATGATATTGGCATCAATAGCGTTAGACTTTAGACTTACCTTAGTTAAACTAATTTTAATTTTTGAAAAGGTGAATATGTGTTAAAATAAAGCAAAATCATTTCGATATAAATAGGATGAATATAAATACTGTTAATATTGATTACACTAACATAATAATGAAATAAGATAGGAGATTCCTGTTATGACTGTTGAAGAAAGATCCAATACAGCCAAAGTTGACATTTTAGGAGTCGATTTTGATAATACAACAATGTTGCAAATGGTTGAAAATATTAAAACCTTTTTTGCAAATCAATCAACGAATAATCTTTTTATAGTAACAGCCAACCCTGAAATAGTGAATTACGCGACGACACATCAAGCGTATTTAGAGTTAATAAATCAAGCGAGCTATATTGTTGCTGATGGGACAGGAGTAGTCAAAGCTTCGCATCGTTTAAAGCAACCTCTAGCGCATCGTATACCTGGTATTGAGTTGATGGATGAATGTTTGAAAATTGCTCATGTAAATCATCAAAAAGTATTTTTGCTAGGGGCAACTAATGAAGTTGTAGAAGCGGCACAATATGCATTGCAACAAAGATATCCAAACATATCGTTTGCACATCATCACGGTTATATTGATTTAGAAGATGAGACAGTAGTGAAACGAATTAAACTGTTTAAACCTGATTACATATTTGTAGGTATGGGATTCCCTAAACAAGAAGAATGGATTATGACACATGAAAACCAATTTGAATCTACAGTGATGATGGGCGTAGGTGGTTCTCTTGAAGTATTTGCTGGGGCTAAAAAGAGAGCGCCTTATATCTTTAGAAAATTAAACATTGAATGGATATATAGAGCATTAATAGATTGGAAACGTATTGGTAGATTAAAGAGTATTCCAATATTTATGTATAAAATAGCCAAAGCAAAAAGAAAAATAAAAAAGGCGAAATAATCATGATGACAAAAATAAAACCGAGGAAATCCTTAAATGGAGATTCTCGGTTTTTTCGGTTTATTTAATAACGAAGCGGGACTCATCGAGTTTGTTTCTAAATTCTTTTTGTTCGGCTTTGGATTTCTTTTTAAAATCGTTAAGGAAAGCTTCATATTTAGGTAATACATCATCAAGTTCACCGTAATCTTTTAACTTTCCGCCTTCAATCCAAGCAATCTTAGTACAAAATTGTCTCACTTGTCCTAAGTTATGACTAACGAAAAAGATGGTTTTGTTTTGCTCTTTAAACTCGTAAATTTTATCTAAACATTTTTGTGCAAAAGTTTGGTCACCTACAGATAAAGCTTCGTCAATGACTAAGATATCTGGATTAACTGTGATATTAATTGAAAAACCAAGTTTTGCACGCATACCACTTGAATACTTTTTAACTGGTTGATAAATAAACTCACCAAGTTCACTAAATTCAATAATCTTAGGTGTCATCGCTTTAATTTCTTTTCGCTTAAAGCCCATACATAACATTTTAAATTCGATATTTTCAATCCCTGTAAGTTGTCCACTCAAGCCAGCACTAATTGCGATAACGCTGACTTCACCATTACGATCCACTTTGCCAACAGTAGGCGACAAAGAACCGCCAATGATATTGCTCAACGTTGATTTGCCGGAACCATTGATGCCAACAAGCCCTATGACGTCGCCTTCATATGCTTTTAAACTAATGTCATCTAAAGCGAAAAATGTTTTGTTTTTATGTTTGGGAATGAGCGCATCTTTCATACGTTCTTTATTTGTACGATAAATACGATATTCTTTTGTTACATTTTTAATGTTTACCGAAACGTTCATTTGTAGACCTTCCTTATTCACATTTATCTAGATTATAATATACTACTCAACAGTTGTTAAATTTTAAAACCTGTTGTAAAGTGTATAGAAGATTTTGTTATTATCAGAGTTGGTGTTTTGACACAAAATGTTAATCATCAATGATAACAATGATATTTAAAAACTAAACTTATTTCAACTTACATGATTGTATACTATAATGTATTTGTAATAAACTAATATTTTAAAGAACTAGACAATAATTTTGATAGCATCCATGTATAGTG
>NZ_JACYVY010000031.1:0-18641 GCF_017151825.1 Staphylococcus sp. EG-SA-18 | reverse complement strand
ATCCCAGGCATTATAATAAAAAAATTTACTAAAAAAGTAGGGATAGAATGATTGTAAAAACATTTATGAAATCGAAAATATTTAGATTAATGAATACACCACTATTATTATTTTATAAGAAAGAATATTTAACTGGATATTATTTTGAAAATAAAGTGGCTGGATGGTTATGGGCGTGGAAAGCTGTTCCGTTCAAGTTGTTAGGAATAAATACAAGTTTGCCATTTCCTGCAGATATAACTGTTAGAATGCATAACCCTAATAACATTGTTTTTGATAAAAATGATATTCATATTTTTCAATCGCCCGGGACGTATTTTAATAATTTTTCAGCAGTTATATATATAGGTAGAGGTGTTTATATAGCGCCTAACGTAGGTATTATTACAGCTAATCATAATATTAAAAATTTGAAGTCACATGCACCAGGTGAAGATGTCAAAATAGGGAATTATAGTTGGATTGGAATGAACTCAGTTATATTACCAGGAGTAGAATTGGGGGAACATACAATTGTAGGGGCTGGGTCGGTTGTAACAAAAAGTTTTCCAGAAGGTAACGTTGTTATAGGTGGCAATCCAGCGAAAATCATCAAGAAAATCTGAGGTTAATTATGAGATTAAATAAATTTATTGGCGATTCGTTTTTAATGATTTTAAGCAGTGGCATCGCTCAAGTCATATTAATCATCACTACCCCAATTATTACAAGACTATATTCACCTACAGAATTTGGTGAGTTTACAATTTTTTCAAATATCGCAATGATTTTAATACCAATAATAAATGCAAGATACGATTTGTTGATTGTGAATACCAAAAATGACCGTAGTGCTAATATACTTTCACAAATCAGTTTTTTGATATCATTGCTTATTTTATTAATACTGATACCAATATTTGCGATTAGTGCATGTTTATACCCAAACTTTATATTAGATTTTATTTTCATTATTATTATGTTGTTTTTGGTAAGTTTAACAAACATTTTTACAAATTATCTAAATAAGGAAAGAAAGTATAAAGTGTTAAGTTTGATTAATGTGTTTAGAGCTGGATCAATGGCTTTACTTCAAATCATTTTCGGACTTTTAGCATTAGGAAGTTTAGGATTAATTATTGGTTTTTCATTATCCTATATCGCAGGCATTACACTAGGATATAAAACGTTTAAAAAGCACTTTAATATTGTGAGAGATAAAGAAGAAACTAAAGCATTATTTTTAGAAAATAAAAATCAGTTAGTTTATTCAACACCATCAATATTATTAAATAGTTTGTCTTTCTCGGTTGTTGTGTTCTTTATAGGTATTTTGTATACCAATACAGAAGTGGGTATTTATGGTATGGCCATAAGAGTACTAGGCATACCAGTGACAATTATTTCATTAGGGTTATCAAAAATATTTATGCAACAAGCCAATGACTATTATATTGAACATGGTAACTTCCGAAATTTATTACTTAAATTTAGTTCCATACTGGTTATAGTTTCTATAATTCTTTATGTGCCACTTTATTTGTTCAGTGAAGAATTAGTCAATATATTATTAGGACATAGCTGGGTTGACGCAATTACAGTTATAAAAATTGTTATCCCATTATTTGTTATAAGGCTGATTGTATCAACGGTATCACTTTCTGTGATTGTATTACAAAAACAACAGTTAGAATTAATACTACAAGCGTTATTTTTAATAGGTACTACTGCAACATTTGTTATATCAAAAATGCTTAATTTAACTTTTTTAAACTTTGTATCTATTAATACAATTGTTTTAATCGTATCGTACATGATATTTTTCATAGCACTCTATTATTTTGCTAAAAATAAACAGTTCAAAAATTCTTAGTCTAAATTCATTAATAAAAAGGACGTCGATTAGATGAGTGAAAAAAAGATTTTGATTTTATGTCAGTATTTTTATCCGGAATATGTATCTTCTGCGACGTTACCAACTCAATTGGCGGAAGATTTAATTGCGAATCACATTAATGTCGATGTCATGTGTGGATGGCCATATGAATATAGTAATCATAAACAGGTTTCTAAAACCGAGATGCATCGTGGTATTTGCATTCGACGTCTCAAGTATTCGAGGTTTAATAACAAAAGTAAGGTTGGAAGGATCATCAATTTCTTTAGTTTATTTTCAAAATTCGTGATTAATATACCTAAAATGTTGAAATATGATCAGATTCTTGTTTACTCTAATCCACCAATCTTGCCATTAATACCAGACGTTTTACACAGACTGCTTAAGAAAAAATATTCTTTTGTGGTGTATGATATAGCACCTGATAATGCGATTAAGACAGGTGCAACTCGTCCAGGTAGCATGATTGATAAACTGATGCGTTACATTAATAGACATGTCTACAAGAATGCTGAAAATGTCATTGTCCTTGGTACGGAAATGAAAAACTACTTACTAAATCATCAAATTTCTAAAAATGCTGACAATATCCATGTGATTCCTAACTGGTATGACATGCGTCAATTACAAGACAATCGTATCTATAATGACACATTTAAAGCTTACCGTGAGCAATACGACAAAATTTTATTGTATAGCGGTAATATGGGGCAGTTACAGGATATGGAGACACTTATCTCATTTTTAAAATTAAATAAGGATCAGCCTCAAACGTTAACAATACTTTGTGGTCATGGTAAGAAATTTGCAGATGTCAAAACGGCAATAGAAGACCATCGTATTGAAAATGTTAAAATGTTTGAGTTTTTAACAGGTACAGACTATGCTGACGTATTAAAAATTGCGGATGTATGTATTGCATCGCTGATTAAAGAAGGCGTCGGTTTAGGCGTGCCGAGCAAGAATTATGGCTATCTTGCAGCTAAGAAAGCGTTGGTACTCATCATGGATAAGCAATCTGATATCGTTCAACATGTTGAACAATATGATGCGGGTATCCAAATTGATAATGGCGATGCACATGCCATTTATAACTTCATCAACACTCACTCGAGTAAGGAATTGCACGAGATGGGTGAGCGCGCACATCAACTGTTTAAAGATAAATATACGAGAGAAATTAATACTATGAAGTATTACAATCTGTTGAAGTGAGGAGATAATTATGAAGCGATTATTCGATGTAGTGAGTTCAATATATGGTTTAGTAGTTTTAAGTCCGATTCTGTTAATTACAGCATTACTAATTAAAATGGAATCACCTGGACCAGCCATTTTCAAACAAAAAAGACCGACGATTAATAATGAATTGTTTAATATTTATAAGTTTAGATCAATGAAAATAGACACACCTAATGTTGCAACTGATTTAATGGATTCAACATCGTATATAACAAAGACAGGGAAGGTCATTCGTAAGACCTCTATTGATGAATTGCCACAATTATTGAATGTTTTAAAAGGAGAAATGTCAATTGTAGGTCCTAGACCAGCGCTTTATAATCAATACGAATTAATCGAAAAACGTACAAAAGTGAACGTGCATACGATTAGACCAGGTGTGACAGGACTAGCTCAAGTGATGGGGAGAGATGATATCACTGATGATCAAAAAGTAGCGTATGATCATTATTACTTAACACATCAATCTATGATGCTTGATATGTATATCATATATAAAACAATTAAAAATATCGTTACTTCAGAAGGTGTGCATCACTAATGAGAAAAAATATTTTAATTACAGGCGTACATGGATATATCGGTAATGCTTTAAAAGATAAGCTTATTGAACAAGGACATCAAGTAGATCAAATTAATGTTAGGAATCAATTATGGAAGTCGACCTCGTTCAAAGATTATGATGTTTTAATTCATACAGCAGCTTTGGTTCACAACAATTCACCTCAAGCAAGGCTATCTGATTATATGCAAGTGAATATGTTGCTGACGAAACAATTGGCACAAAAGGCTAAATCTGAAGACGTTAAACAATTTATTTTTATGAGTACTATGGCAGTTTATGGAAAAGAAGGTCAGGTTGGTAAATCAGATCAAATTGATACACAAACACCAATGAACCCTACGACCAACTATGGTATTTCCAAAAAGTTCGCTGAACAAGCATTACAAGAGTTGATTAGTGATTCGTTTAAAGTAGCAATTGTGAGACCACCAATGATTTATGGTGCACATTGCCCAGGAAATTTCCAACGGTTAATGCAATTGTCAAAGCGACTGCCAATCATTCCCAATATTAACAATCAGCGCAGTGCATTATATATTAAACATCTGACAGCATTTATTGATCAATTAATATCATTAGAAGTGACAGGCGTGTATCATCCTCAAGATAGCTTTTACTTTGATACATCGTCAGTAATGTATGAAATACGTCGCCAATCACATCGTAAAACGGTATTGATCAACATGCCTTCAGTGTTAAATAAGTATTTTAATAAGTTGTCGGTCTTTAGAAAATTATTCGGCAATTTAATATACAGCAATACGTTATATGAAAATAATAATGCACTTGAAGTTATTCCTGGAAAAATGTCACTTGTTATTGCGGACATCATGGATGAAACGACAACCAAAGATAAGGCATAAGTCATCTATTAAATAAAATCAACATACAAATCGTTTTATTTGGAGGTTATAGTATGAAGTTAACAGTAGTTGGCTTAGGTTATATTGGTTTACCAACATCAATTATGTTTGCAAAGCATGGCGTCGATGTGCTTGGTGTTGATATTAATCAGCAAACGATTGATAAGTTACAAAGTGGTCAAATTAGTATTGAAGAACCTGGATTACAAGAGATTTATGAAGAGGTACTGTCATCGGGAAAATTGAAGGTATCTACAACGCCAGAAGCATCTGATGTTTTTATCATTGCCGTTCCGACGCCGAATAATGATGATCAGTACCGGTCATGTGACATTTCGCTAGTTATGCGTGCATTAGATAGTATTTTACCATTTTTAAAAAAAGGGAATACTATTATTGTAGAGTCGACAATTGCGCCTAAAACGATGGATGATTTTGTAAAACCAGTCATTGAAAATTTAGGGTTTACAATAGGTGAAGATATTTATTTAGTGCATTGTCCAGAACGTGTACTGCCAGGAAAAATTTTAGAAGAATTAGTTCATAACAATCGCATCATTGGCGGTGTGACTAAAGCTTGTATTGAAGCGGGTAAACGTGTCTATCGCACATTTGTTCAGGGAGAAATGATTGAAACAGATGCACGTACTGCTGAAATGAGTAAGCTAATGGAAAACACATATAGAGACGTGAACATTGCTTTAGCTAATGAATTAACAAAAATTTGCAACAACTTAAATATTAATGTATTAGATGTGATTGAAATGGCAAACAAACATCCGCGTGTTAATATCCATCAACCTGGTCCAGGTGTAGGCGGTCATTGTTTAGCTGTTGATCCGTACTTTATTATTGCTAAAGACCCTGAAAATGCAAAGTTAATTCAAACTGGACGTGAAATTAATAATTCAATGCCGGCCTATGTTGTTGATACAACGAAGCAAATCATCAAAGCATTGAGCGGGAATAAAGTCACAGTATTTGGTTTAACTTATAAAGGTGATGTTGATGATATAAGAGAATCGCCAGCATTTGATATTTATGAGCTATTAAATCAAGAACCAGACATAGAAGTATGTGCTTATGATCCACATGTTGAATTAGATTTTGTGGAACATGATATGTCACATGCTGTCAAAGACGCATCGCTAGTATTGATTTTAAGTGACCACTCAGAATTTAAAAATTTATCGGACAGTCATTTTGATAAAATGAAGCATAAAGTGATTTTTGATACAAAAAATGTTGTGAAATCATCATTTGAAGATGTATCGTATTATAATTATGGCAATATATTTAATTTTATCGACAAATAAAATGTGTCAAACTAGGGCATACATGATTAAGGAAAGATAAGCTGTCATGTGTTTGAACTTCAGAGAGGATAATGTTATGAAAAAAATTATGGTTATTTTCGGTACGAGACCCGAAGCAATAAAAATGGCACCATTAGTAAAAGAAATTGATCATAATGGGAACTTTGAAGCGAACATTGTGATTACAGCACAACATAGAGATATGTTAGATAGTGTGTTAAGTATATTTGATATTCAAGCTGATCATGATTTAAATATTATGCAAGATCAACAAACGTTAGCGGACCTTACGGCTAATGCGCTTGCTAAACTTGATAGCATCATTAATGAGGAACAGCCGGATATGATTTTAGTACATGGTGATACTACAACGACTTTTGTAGGAAGTTTGGCAGCATTTTATCATCAAATTCCGGTCGGACATGTAGAAGCTGGACTTCGAACACATCAGAAATACTCACCATTTCCTGAAGAGTTAAATCGAGTCATGGTAAGTAATATTGCTGAATTGAATTTTGCGCCAACAGTAATTGCAGCTAAAAATTTACTTTTTGAAAACAAAGACAAAGAGCGTATCTTTATTACTGGAAATACAGTTATTGACGCATTGTCAACAACAGTTCAAAATGATTTTGTTTCAACGATTATTAATAAACATAAAGGCAAGAAAGTTATTTTACTAACAGCGCATCGTCGTGAAAATATTGGGGAACCGATGCATCAGATTTTTAAAGCAGTAAGAGATTTGGCAGATGAATATAAAGATGTTGTCTTCATTTATCCAATGCATCGTAATCCAAAGGTAAGAGCGATTGCCGAAAAATATTTATCTGGGAGAAATCGGATTGAATTAATTGAGCCATTAGATGCGATTGAGTTCCATAATTTTACAAATCAATCGTACCTCGTGCTGACAGATTCTGGTGGTATTCAAGAGGAGGCTCCTACATTTGGAAAACCTGTGTTGGTATTAAGGAATCATACAGAGCGTCCCGAAGGCGTTGAGGCGGGAACATCGAGAGTAATTGGCACAGATTATGACAATATTGTTCGAAATGTGAAACAATTGATTGAGGATGATGAAGCATATCAACGTATGAGTCAAGCGAATAATCCATATGGTGATGGACAAGCATCACGACGTATTTGTGAAGCAATAGAATATTATTTTGGATTGCGCACAGACAAGCCGGATGAATTCGTACCTTTACGTCACAAATAATAAAAAACCCCTAATCATGAAGTTGGTTTAGACAACCAGCGGTGACTAGGGGTTTTTAATATATTTATTTTTGATAGTGGTAGCCAATATCATATTTGAATACTTTATTTGATAATATTGGACTTTGCTGTCCATCGTCATCACTTTTTAAACGTACATTTTTATGAGCTTCTTTAAATACATCGGAATTCAACCAATTATTAAAGCTATCTTCAGATTCCCAAATAGTTAAGATTTTAACTTCGTCTGTATCCTCAGTATTTAATGTTTTAGTGACAAACATTTGTTGGAAGCCTTCAATAGTTTCAATGCCTTGTCTATTGTAAAAACGTTCAATCGTTTCTTCCGCACTGCCTTTTTGTAATTGTAATCTATTTTCTGCCATAAACATGGGCAATCACTCCTCTATTTTATGATTTGATTTGGGTAATGTTTTTACAAATGTAAAGAGTACAGCGGTTTGTATGATAACCATTATGATTAATCCTATACGTACTGCAAGAACATCCACCATATAAATTGAAAAACCTATTACAATGTATAAGCTAATTAAAATTTTAATTTTCTGTTGTAGCGTGTAGCCTCGATGTAAATAAAAGTTTTCTACATATTCTTTATAAATTTTTTGATTAATAAGCCAATTGTAAAAGCGATCTGAACTTCGAGCAAAACAAAAAACTGCTACGAGTAAAAAAGGGGTCGTTGGCAGTAAAGGTAATACGGCACCTGCAATACCAAGCGCTGTAAATATTAAGCCAATGACGATTAAAATAAGTCGCATTGAAAAAACTCCATTCTAGTACTAATGCGCATGTAATATTGTTTTAGTAATATAACTCATGCTAAATATAATGTGTATGATAAGTGCAATGACTCAGTAAAATGAAACGATGTTGAATTATCCTTGTCACATTAACGCATTTTAAGCGCGACTTTCATAACAACCAAACTATTTAATGAGAATTATTCTCAAGTATTATAGTTATATTATGTGTTTTATTTTTGAAAAGTGCAATATGTTTTCGAAAATAAGATTATTTTTATGTGCAAAAACGACGCAAAAGTTTTAAAAATGAGACTTCTGTGAGCTGATTATTTTATAAAATGTAAACGCTTACTATATAATGTGAATCATATCGTTTAAAAGCATTATTAAATATGATGCTAAGAGATTTATATTATAGCCAATAAACAAAGGAGAGATAATATGGCAGTAAACGTTCGAGATTATATAGCAGAGAATTATGGTTTATTTATCAATGGGGAATTTGTTAAAGGTAGCAGTGACGAAACAATCGAAGTGACTAATCCAGCAACTGGAGAAACACTATCACATATTACAAGAGCAAAAGATAAAGATGTCGATCATGCAGTCAAAGTGGCGCAAGAGGCATTTGAATCATGGTCATTAACTTCTAAATCAGAACGTGCACAAATGTTGCGTGATATTGGTGATAAATTAATGGCACAAAAAGATAAAATTGCAATGATTGAAACATTAAATAATGGTAAACCGATTCGTGAGACAACAGCAATTGATATTCCATTTGCTGCAAGACATTTCCATTATTTCGCAAGTGTTATTGAAACAGAAGAAGGTACAGTAAATGATATCGATAAAGACACAATGAGTATCGTACGACATGAGCCGATTGGCGTCGTAGGTGCTGTTGTTGCTTGGAACTTCCCAATGCTATTAGCTGCATGGAAGATTGCGCCAGCCATTGCTGCAGGTAATACAATTGTGATTCAACCTTCGTCTTCAACACCATTAAGTTTATTGGAAGTTGCTAAAATTTTCCAAGAGGTATTACCTAAAGGTGTTGTCAATATACTAACGGGTAAAGGTTCAGAATCAGGTAATGCAATTTTCAATCATGATGGTGTAGATAAATTATCATTTACGGGCTCAACTGATGTAGGTTATCAAGTTGCCGAAGCTGCAGCAAAACATCTAGTACCCGCTACATTAGAGCTTGGTGGTAAAAGCGCCAATATCATATTAGATGATGCTAATTTAGACCTTGCAGTTGAAGGTATTCAGTTAGGTATTTTATTCAACCAAGGTGAAGTATGTAGTGCAGGTTCTCGATTATTAGTTCATGAAAAAATTTATGATCAATTGGTGCCACGTTTACAAGAGGCATTTTCAAATATTAAAGTTGGAGATCCACAAGATGAAGCTACACAAATGGGTAGTCAAACTGGTAAGGATCAATTAGATAAAATTCAATCATATATTGATGCAGCAAAAGAATCAGATGCACAAATTTTAGCAGGTGGTCATCGCTTAACTGAAAATGGATTAGATAAAGGGTTCTTCTTTGAGCCGACATTAATTGCTGTGCCAGACAATCATCACAAATTAGCACAAGAAGAAATATTTGGACCAGTGTTAACAGTGATTAAAGTGAAGGACGATCAAGAAGCAATTGATATAGCTAATGATTCTGAGTATGGTTTAGCAGGCGGTGTATTTTCTCAAAATATCACACGTGCATTAAATATTGCTAAAGCTGTACGTACAGGACGTATTTGGATTAACACTTACAACCAAGTACCAGAAGGCGCACCATTTGGTGGTTATAAAAAATCAGGTATCGGTCGAGAAACTTATAAAGGTGCGTTAAGTAACTATCAACAAGTTAAAAATATTTATATTGATACAAGCAATGCTTTAAAAGGTTTGTACTAGAATAAATATCGTTTCTGAAGCGTGTTTGTAGGTCAGTCTAGCGGTAAGTCTTAACATTTAACGGCGTTGTTTAGATTTTAAGCAAAACAAAATATATAGGAACACGTATCATGATATTAGGATATAATGACTAAAATAATAGCAGTAGGATGGTTTTTAATTGCAAATCATCTTACTGCTGTTTTTAATTATGCTAATTTGCGATGCGGCTATTATAAGGACAGAGTTGTTTATTAATTATGGTGATTTAGAAATATGAAGTTCAATATGCAAAGTCATCGTTTGTTTTAATATGCGGAACAATCATTAAAGTTATTGCGATTTTTTGAACTTAATGAAACTAAACAATAAATTTGAGATACTTTTTTGTCATTTTTATGTAACTAACACAATAATCTCGTACATTATTAAAATTTTCTATATGATAGGAATAAAGCAAAGAGCGAGTGTGCTGTAAAAGTTTTCCAAGGTGATATTACATAAAGCTATAAAGGGTAAAGATTAATGAGTTGTCATGTAAATGACGATGATGTATAAATCATGGTTAATTACGGAAGCATTAATATTAACCTGAGAAGCTATAAAGAATTATTTTTAAAAGCGACAATATTAAATACGACGCATTTATTTAGGAGTGGCAAACGTATGAATGGGAAAAAGGCGAATACGATAAACAGATACAAATATTTTCATCATGTCAATCATCAAAAAATTCAACAAAGTTCTAAAAAGACGCTGTGGGCATCACTTATCATCACATTGTTATTTACAGTGATTGAATTTGTCGGAGGTTTAGTATCTAATTCATTGGCATTACTGTCAGATTCATTTCATATGCTTAGTGATGTATTAGCACTTGGTTTATCTATGTTGGCCATTTATTTTGCAAGTAAAAAGCCGACTGCACGATACACATTTGGATATTTAAGATTTGAGATATTAGCTGCATTTTTAAATGGTTTAGCATTAATTGTAATTTCAATCTGGATTTTATATGAAGCTATTGTACGTATTATTTATCCGCAACCAATTGAAAGTGGCATTATGTTTATGATTGCTAGTATTGGTTTACTCGTTAATATTATTTTGACAATTATCCTTGTAAGGTCTTTAAAACAAGAAGACAATATCAATATTCAAAGTGCATTATGGCATTTCATGGGAGACTTATTGAACTCTATTGGTGTCATCGTTGCGGTTGTATTGATTTACTTTACAGGATGGCGCATCATCGACCCAATCATTAGTATTGTAATTTCACTCATCATTTTACGTGGTGGTTATAAAATTACGCGTAATGCGTGGTTAATTTTAATGGAAAGTGTGCCTCAACATTTGGATACTGATCAAATTATGGCAGATATTAAAAACATAGATGGCATATTAGATGTACATGAATTTCATTTGTGGAGTATTACAACAGAGCATTATTCATTAAGTGCCCATGTTGTGTTAGATAAAAAATATGAGGGTGATGATTATCAAGCGATTGATCAAGTATCATCATTGTTGAAAGAAAAATATGGCATTGCACATTCAACGTTGCAAATTGAAAACTTGCAATTGAATCCATTAGATGAGCCATACTTCGACAAATTAACATAAATAAAACATTGTACAGGCTGGGACATAAATCAATGTTCTATGCTCTACGAAGTTATATTGGCAGTAGTTGACTGAACGAAAATGCGCTTGTAACAAGCTTTTTTCAATTCTAGTCAGGGGCCCCAACACAGAGAATTTCGAAAAGAAATTCTACAGGCAATGCAAGTTGGGGTGTGGGCCCCAACACAGAGAATTTCGAAAAGAAATTCTACAGGCAATGCAAGTTGGGGTGTGGGCCCCAACAAAGAGAAATTGGATTCCCAATTTCTACAGACAATGCAAGTTGGGGTGGGACAACGAAATAAATTTTGCGAAAATATCATTTCTGTCCCACTCCCACGTTTGTTTTGGATTATGTTGCATCATTTAAATGATTTTCGTCAATTTCTTTGATGCTATCTACATCTAACACGACATCTTTAGGTTTCAAAATATGAATATGTTTTTCATCATTTGTATGTAAAATGCGTTCTATGATGTATCTTTGACCGGCCATTGTTTCTACAGCAATCTTTTTGTTTCTAGCTAAACTTGCTACGACAGATTCTTTATCCATAATGATAGCCCCCTATATATATGTTTATTTACTTATACCCTAACATGATTTTTATACTCTTTGAAAATATATTTTACAGGATTTTATCTAAATATTAAAAAAATCGCTCAATATCCTTGTAATCCGATAAGAATTATAGTAATATTTTTTCAACCATTGTTATAGGAGGTCTTATTAATGACATTATTTTTATTAGAAGCTAACAATCTTGATTTTGCATCAACGAAAGAAGAACTAGAAGCAAAGGCAGCATCACTATCTACGAAGACAATTCCAACATTAATTGAAGTACAAGCTACTGAAAATTTAACTCATGGTTATTTTATTGTGGAAGCAAATGACGAAGCAGAAGCTAAACAATTTTTAACAGAAGCAGATATTAGTATTCAATTAGTCAAAGAAGTACGCTTAGTTGGTAAAGATTTAGATGAAGTTAAAAATGGTGATGCACATGTTGATTACCTTGTAACTTGGAACATTCCGGAAGGCATTACGATGGATCAATATTTAGCACGTAAAAAGAAAAATTCTGTTCATTATGAAGAAGTGCCAGAAGTTGAATTTAAACGCACATATGTATGTGAAGATATGTCTAAATGTATTTGTTTATACAACGCACCTGATGAAGAAGCGGTACGTCGCGCGCGCAAAGCAGTTGATACACCGATTGATGGCATCGAAAAACTTTAATAAGACAACAAGTTGATGAGATATATGTATATAGGTTTGACGTGGATTTCTATTGCAGTTAATTAGAATAGCTCAATGCTATAAATGTAAGTAGTTAATATGACGAAACTAATGAACTAAATGCAAGTATTGTCTAAAACAATCATTTTATTGAAATTTAGTAGAGCTGAAATTAATATAACGTCGTTAATTGAATAACGCTTATGTTATAAGAGCACTCATACCAAACCATAATCATCTATAGATATAACAATTCACGATATAAGGGCTGTGTTTGGCATAGCCCTTTAGATATACACTTAATTCCTATTAAAATAGTAGGGATTAAAAGGGGGCTTGTCATGATTAAAATACAACAATTACAACATCACTTTGGATCACATAAAGTAATTCATAACTTTAATTTGGACATTAGCAAAGGAGAAATAGTCACTTTCATAGGAAAAAGTGGTTGCGGAAAGTCTACTTTACTCAATATCATCGGTGGATTTATTCATCCATCATCTGGACGTGTCATTATTGATAACGAAATTAAACAACAGCCGTCTCCAGATTGTTTAATGCTATTTCAACATCATAATTTGCTGCCATGGAAAACGATTAATGACAACATTAGGATTGGATTTCGACAGAAAATTAGTGATGAAGAGATTAACGCACAGCTTAAATTAGTTGATTTAGAAGGCAGGGGAAAGCATTTTCCCGAGCAACTGTCCGGGGGTATGAAACAACGTGTGGCACTATGTCGAGCGCATGTGCATAAGCCTAACGTTATATTGATGGATGAGCCATTAGGTGCATTAGATGCATTTACACGTTATAAACTTCAGGATCAACTAGTGCAACTAAAACATAAAACGCAATCAACTATTATTTTAGTGACGCATGACATTGATGAAGCTATTTATCTTTCCGACCGCATTGTTCTGTTAGGTGAAGGGTGCAATATTATTTCTCAATATGAAATTACAGCATCACATCCACGCAGTCGTAATGATAGCCACCTACTTAAGGTTCGTAATGAAATTATGGAAACATTTGCATTGAATCATCATCAAGTTGAACCTGAATATTATTTATAAGGAGTGAGTGACGATGAAAAGGTTAAGCATAATCGTCATCATTGGAATCTTTATAATTACAGGATGTGATTGGCAAAGGACGTCTAAAGAACCGTCTAAAAATGCCCAAAATCAGCAAGTGATTAAAATTGGATATTTGCCGATTACACATTCAGCTAATTTGATGATGACTAAAAAATTATTATCACAATACAATCATCCGAAATATAAACTAGAATTAGTTAAATTCAATAATTGGCCAGATTTAATGGACGCATTAAACAGTGGTCGTATTGATGGTGCATCAACTTTAATAGAGCTAGCGATGAAATCAAAACAGAAGGGCTCAAATATAAAGGCTGTGGCATTGGGCCATCATGAAGGCAATGTCATTATGGGACAAAAAGGTATGCACTTAAATGAATTTAATAATAATGGCGATGATTACCATTTTGGTATACCACATCGTTATTCAACACATTATCTTTTACTTGAGGAATTACGTAAACAATTAAAGATTAAACCGGGGCATTTTAGCTATCATGAAATGTCGCCAGCAGAAATGCCAGCCGCATTGAGTGAACACAGAATTACAGGGTATTCTGTAGCCGAACCATTCGGTGCACTGGGTGAAAAGTTAGGCAAAGGTAAGACTTTGAAACATGGTGATGACGTTATACCTGATGCGTATTGCTGTGTGCTAGTACTGAGAGGGGAATTGCTTGATCAACACAAGGATGTAGCGCAAGCATTTGTACAAGATTATAAAAAGTCTGGCTTTAAAATGAATGATCGCAAGCAAAGTGTAGACATTATGACGCATCATTTTAAACAAAGTCGTGACGTTTTAACACAGTCAGCGGCATGGACATCCTATGGTGATTTAACAATTAAGCCATCCGGCTATCAAGAAATTACGACATTGGTAAAACAACATCATTTGTTTAATCCACCTGCATATGATGACTTTGTTGAACCGTCATTGTATAAGGAGGCATCGCGTTCATGACACGTCCCACAAATAACAAATTTATATTACCTATTATCACATTTATTATTTTCTTAGGCATTTGGGAAATGGTCATTATTATTGGGCATTACCAACCTGTATTGTTACCTGGTCCTGCTCTTGTAGGAAAAAGTATATGGACTTTCATTGTTACTGGAGAAATTTTCCAACATTTAGCAATTAGTTTATGGAGATTTGTAGCGGGCTTTGTTGTCGCATTGTTGGTTGCTATTCCATTGGGCTTCTTGCTTGGAAGGAATCGTTGGCTATACAACGCTATCGAACCGCTATTTCAATTGATTAGACCGATATCTCCGATAGCATGGGCACCATTTGTTGTTCTATGGTTTGGTATTGGTAGTTTGCCAGCGATTGCGATTATTTTTATCGCCGCTTTTTTCCCAATTGTGTTCAATACTATTAAAGGCGTTAGAGACATTGAACCTCAATATTTAAAAATAGCGGCAAATTTAAATTTAACTGGGTGGTCATTGTATCGCAATATATTATTTCCCGGGGCATTTAAACAAATCATGGCTGGGATACATATGGCGGTAGGAACAAGTTGGATATTTTTAGTTTCTGGTGAAATGATTGGTGCACAATCGGGATTAGGTTTTTTAATCGTTGATGCACGAAATATGTTGAACTTAGAAGATGTTTTAGCAGCAATATTCTTTATCGGATTATTTGGTTTTATTATTGATCGATTCATTAGTTATATTGAGCAGTTTATACTTAGAAGATTTGGTGAATAAGGAGAGATGATGATGACTTTAGAAACGCTTATCAAAGAACAATTAGATCCTCATTTAGTAGAAGTTGATGAAGGGACGTATTATCCGAGAACATTTATTCAACAATTATTTGTAGATGGTTATTTCGGTGAGGCGGCATTGAGAAAAAATGCTGAAGTAATCGAAGCTGTATCGCAGTCTTGTTTGACAACAGGATTTTGTTTATGGTGCCAATTAGCTTTTTCAACGTATTTAGAAAATGCCACGCAGCCACATTTAAATAATGACTTACAACAGCAATTGTTATCTGGAGAAATATTAGGTGCTACCGGATTGTCTAATCCGATGAAGTCATTTAATGATTTAGAAAAGTTGAACCTTGAACACACTTATGTTGATGGACAATTGGTTGTCAGTGGACGTATGCCAGCTGTAAGTAATATTCAAGAAGACCATTATTTTGGTGCGATTTCGAAACATGAATCATCAGATGAATTTGTCATGTTCATTCTACGTGCCAATCAAGATGGTATCACTCTCGTTGAAAAAACAAATTTTTTAGGGGTAAATGGCTCGGCTACGTATCAAATTACTTTGAATCAAGTCGTAGTGCCACAATCACAAATTATCACGCATGATGCGAAGCAGTTTGCGGCAACTATTCGCCCACAATTTATTGCTTATCAAATTCCAATAGGATTAGGCTCAATTAAAAGTTCTTTAGAGTTAATTGATGCATTTTCAAATGCGCAAAACGGAATAAATCAATATTTAGAGTATGATGTTGAAGCTTTTAAAAAACGTTATCGTCAACTTAGAGAAGAATATTATGCAATATTAGATGACGGTAACTTAACTTCACATTTAAATGAATTAATATCATTGAAGAAGGACATCGGCTATTTATTGCTAGATGTAAATCAAGCTTCTGTTGTCAATGGTGGTTCAAGAGCGTACACACCATATTCGCCACAAGTTCGCAAGTTAAAAGAAGGATTCTTCTTTGCAGCATTGACACCAACATTAAGACATTTAGGTAAACTTGAAGCAGAGTTGAAGGGGTAAGTGTGATAAGCTGATTTTTTGTTTAGATGCGTTTGTTGAAACATTTTTTAAAATAATATAAATCTTAGTTTATAAACATTTTCTGTTAATTTGTTATATCCTTTTAACTAGGAAAATATACATTTCGTAATAATAATAATCGTTATCATTGAAAAAGTGTTAATAAGGTGTATAATGAAAATGTGAACAATTAATGAACTTCTTATTTTAAAGAAGGTGAATACTATAGATACGCATACTAAAGAACAACAATTCTCGAATCTAGTAAGATCTTATCGTAAAGAATACGTGGGTAAAGGACCCAATAGTATTCGAGTGTCGTTTAAAGATAATTGGGCGATTGCACATATGACAGGTGTTTTGAGTAAAGTTGAGAGTTTTTACCTAAACGACAAACGCAATGAATCGATGCTCCATTATACACGCACAGAGAAGATTAAACAGATGTATAAAGAAATAGATGTAAATGAGATGGAAAGTCTTGTAGGCGCTAAGTTTGTAAAATTATTTACAGATATTGATTTGAATGATGATGAAGTCATTTCAATATTTGTTTTCGATAAGTCAATAGAATAAGTGTTGCTGGTGTAAGGTACACGGTGCTGTTTGCTAACTTCGCTTTGAATTTAACAATAATTCAAGGGGGTGGTATGTCAAACGGTGCCGTTTTTTTTGTCATATTTTTAAAACAAGCAACATGCAACACGTACTTTAAGGAAGTCAAAATTTATCATTTAGGAGAGATGGATATGAAAATCGTAGCATTATTTCCAGAAGCAGTAGAAGGTCAAGAAAATCAATTACTTAATACTAAAAAAGCATTAGGATTAAAAACATTTTTAGAGGAAAGAGGACATGAGTTCATTATATTAGCAGATAATGGTGAAGACTTAGATAAACATTTACCAGATATGGATGTGATTATTAGTGCGCCATTTTATCCTGCATATATGACTCGTGAACGTATTGAAAAAGCACCGAACTTGAAATTAGCAATTACAGCAGGTGTAGGATCTGACCATGTAGATTTAGCGGCAGCAAGTGAACACAATATTGGTGTCGTTGAAGTTACAGGAAGTAATACAGTTAGTGTGGCAGAACATGCGGTTATGGATTTATTAATACTTCTTAGAAACTATGAAGAAGGTCATCGTCAATCAGTAGAAGGTGAATGGAACTTGTCTCAAGTAGGTAATCATGCGCATGAATTACAACACAAAACAATTGGTATTTTTGGATTTGGTCGAATTGGACAACTTGTTGCTGAAAGATTAGCGCCATTTAATGTAACATTACAACACTATGATCCAATCAATCAACAAGACCATAAATTGTCTAAATTTGTAAGCTTTGATGAACTTGTTTCAACAAGTGATGCGATTACAATTCATGCACCATTAACACCAGAAACTGATAACTTATTTGATAAAGATGTTTTAAGTCGTATGAAAAAACACAGTTATTTAGTGAATACTGCACGTGGTAAAATTGTAAATCGCGATGCGTTAGTTGAAGCGTTAGCATCCGAGCATTTACAAGGATATGCTGGTGATGTTTGGTATCCACAACCTGCACCTGCTGATCATCCATGGAGAACAATGCCTAGAAATGCTATGACGGTTCACTATTCAGGTATGACTTTAGAAGCACAAAAACGTATTGAAGATGGAGTTAAAGATATTTTAGAGCGTTTCTTCAATCATGAACCTTTCCAAGATAAAGATATTATTGTTGCAAGTGGTCGTATTGCTAGTAAAAGTTATACAGCTAAATAGAATAAGGATGCTGGGCTAGCGATTAACGCTTTCAATTTTATATAAATGAATCATATAAGCACTACTGCTGTTGTAAAGATGGCAGTAGTTTTTTTATGATTACATCTAAGTATAGTCACGGCTATGTTAGGACAATGATTTAACATTTACGCACATATGTGTTCACTTACGCAATTATTGATAAATTTCATTCATTTGGAATAATATATAGTCATATAGTGCTAATTTTTTTGAGGCATTATATGCAAGATGCATTGTAAAATCGATGCATTTGTTTGTTAAATAACTTTGTATAACTAAAAATTCTTTGTTTCAACGTATAATCTAATAATAGATTTTATATAAATGGTAGTGTGTATATATG
>NZ_JACYVY010000030.1:0-19023 GCF_017151825.1 Staphylococcus sp. EG-SA-18 | reverse complement strand
CCATGTATAGTGATAGTATTTACAACAATTATTATAATACTATTTAGTTAAGTAGAGAAATAGTTAAACATTTGAAAGTGTGGTTTAATGGAATGTCAGCAATAGGAACAGTTTTTAAAGAACATGTAAAGAACTTTTATTTAATTCAAAGACTGGCTCAGTTTCAAGTTAAAATTATCAATCATAGTAACTATTTAGGTGTGGCTTGGGAATTAATTAACCCTGTTATGCAAATAATGGTTTACTGGATGGTTTTTGGATTAGGAATAAGAAGTAATGCACCAATTCATGGTGTACCTTTTGTTTATTGGTTATTGGTTGGTATCAGTATGTGGTTCTTCATCAACCAAGGTATTTTAGAAGGTACTAAAGCAATTACACAAAAGTTTAATCAAGTATCGAAAATGAACTTCCCGTTATCGATAATACCGACATATATTGTGACAAGTAGATTTTATGGACATTTAGGCTTACTTTTACTTGTGATAATTGCATGTATGTTTACTGGTATTTATCCATCAATACATATCATTCAATTATTGATATATGTACCGTTTTGTTTTTTCTTAACTGCCTCGGTGACGTTATTAACATCAACACTCGGTGTGTTAGTTAGAGATACACAAATGTTAATGCAAGCAATATTAAGAATATTATTTTACTTTTCACCAATTTTGTGGCTACCAAAGAACCATGGTATCAGTGGTTTAATTCATGAAATGATGAAATATAATCCAGTTTACTTTATTGCTGAATCATACCGTGCAGCAATTTTATATCACGAATGGTATTTCATGGATCATTGGAAATTAATGTTATACAATTTCGGTATTGTTGCCATTTTCTTTGCAATTGGTGCGTACCTACACATGAAATATAGAGATCAATTTGCAGACTTCTTGTAATATATTTATATGACGAAACCCCGCTAACCATTAATAAATGGAAGTGGGGTTCATTTTTGTTTATAATTTAAGTAAATAACATATTAAGTTGGTGTATTATGAACGTTTTAATAAAGAAATTTTATCATTTGGTAGTTCGAATACTTTCTAAAATGATTACGCCTCAAGTGATTGATAAACCGCATATCGTATTTATGATGACTTTTCCAGAAGATATTAAGCCTATCATCAAAGCATTAAATAATTCGTCGTATCAGAAAACTGTTTTAACAACACCAAAACAAGCGCCTTATTTATCTGAACTTAGCGACGATGTTGATGTGATAGAAATGACTAATCGAACATTGGTAAAACAAATTAAGGCTTTGAAAAGCGCGCAGATGATTATTATCGATAATTATTACCTATTACTAGGTGGATATAATAAGACTTCTAATCAACACATTGTTCAAACGTGGCATGCAAGTGGTGCATTAAAAAACTTTGGATTAACAGATCATCAAGTCGATGTGTCTGACAAGACAATGGTTCAGCAGTACCGTAAAGTTTATCAAGCGACGGATTTTTACTTAGTGGGTTGTGAACAAATGTCACAATGTTTTAAACAGTCTTTAGGTGCAACAGAAGAGCAAATGTTGTATTTTGGGCTTCCGAGAATTAATAAATATTACACAGCTGATAGAGCAACGGTTAAGGCAGAGTTAAAGGATAAATATGGAATTACAAATAAGTTGGCATTATATGTACCAACATATAGAGAAGATAAAGCAGATAATAGGGCTATTGATAAAGCTTATTTTGAAAAATGTTTACCAGGATATACACTGATTAATAAATTACATCCATCAATTGAACATTCAGACATTGATGACGTATCTTCAATCGACACGTCTACATTAATGCTAATGTCAGATATAATTATTAGCGACTATAGTTCGCTGCCAATAGAAGCTAGCTTGTTAGATATTCCAACTATATTTTATGTGTATGATGAAGGAACATATGATAAAGTGAGAGGCCTGAATCAATTTTACAAAGCAATACCGGATAGCTACAAAGTGTATACTGAAGAAGATTTAATAATGACGATACAAGAAAAAGAACATCTATTAAATCCGTTATTTAAAGATTGGCATAAGTATAATACTGATAAAAGTTTACATCAGCTCACAGAATATATAGATAAGATGGTGACAAAATGAGGCTTACGATAATCATACCTACATGTAATAATGAGGCAACAATTCGACAATTGTTAATATCTATTGAGAGTAAAGAACACTATAGAATCCTTTGTATTGATGGTGGTTCTACTGATCAAACAATTCCTATGATTGAACGGTTACCAAGAGAACTCAAGCATATTTCATTAATACAATTACAAAATGCTTCGATAGCTACGTGTATTAATAAAGGTTTGATGGATATCAAAATGACAGATCCACATGATAGTGACGCATTTATGGTCATAAATCCAACATCAATCGTATTGCCAGGTAAATTAGATAGGTTAACTGCAGCTTTCAAAAATAATGATAATATTGATATGGTAATAGGGCAGCGAGCTTACAATTACCATGGTGAATGGAAATTGAAAAGTGCTGATGAGTTTATTAAAGATAATCGAATCGTTACATTAACGGAACAACCAGATTTGTTATCAATGATGTCTTTTGACGGAAAGTTATTCAGTGCTAAATTTGCTGAATTACAGTGTGACGAAACTTTAGCTAACACATACAATCACACAATACTTGTCAAGGCGATGCAAAAAGCTACGGATATACATTTAGTTTCACAGATGATTGTCGGAGATAACGATATAGATACACATGCTACAAGTAACGATGAAGATTTTAATAGATATATCACAGAAATTATGAAAATAAGACAACGAGTCATGGAAATGTTACTATTACCTGAACAAAGGCTATTATATAGTGATATGGTTGATCGTATTTTATTCAATAATTCATTAAAATATTATATGAACGAACACCCAGCAGTAACGCACACGACAATTCAACTCGTAAAAGACTATATTATGTCTATGCAGCATTCTGATTATGTATCGCAAAACATGTTTGACATTATAAATACAGTTGAATTTATTGGTGAGAATTGGGATAGAGAAATATACGAATTGTGGCGACAAACATTAATTCAAGTGGGCATTAATAGGCCGACTTATAAAAAATTCTTGATACAACTTAAAGGGAGAAAGTTTGCACATCGAACAAAATCAATGTTAAAACGATAACGTGTACATTGATGACCATAAACTGCAATCCTATGATGTGACAATATGAGGAGGATAACTTAATGAAACGTGTAATAACATATGGCACATATGACTTACTTCACTATGGTCATATCGAATTGCTTCGTCGTGCAAGAGAGATGGGCGATTATTTAATAGTAGCATTATCAACAGATGAATTTAATCAAATTAAACATAAAAAATCTTATTATGATTATGAACAACGAAAAATGATGCTTGAATCAATACGCTATGTCGATTTAGTCATTCCAGAAAAGGGCTGGGGACAAAAAGAAGACGATGTCGAAAAATTTGATGTAGATGTTTTTGTTATGGGACATGACTGGGAAGGTGAATTCGACTTCTTAAAGGATAAATGTGAAGTCATTTATTTAAAACGTACAGAAGGCATTTCGACGACTAAAATCAAACAAGAATTATATGGTAAAGATGCTAAATAAATTATATAGAACTATCGATACTAAACGATAAATTAATGTAGGTTATTATAAAATAAATATAAAACGGACAAGTTTCGCAGCTTTATAATGTGCAACTTGTCCGTTTTTAGTATGTTTTATTTTCTTTTTCTAAATAAACGATTGATTATCATATGAACAATTAGTGCTAATCCAGCGACAAGGCATGCACCACCAATGATAGTGAATAATGGATGTTCTTCCCACATACTTTTAGCAACAGTATTTGCCTTTTGAATAATTGGCTGATGAACTTCTACAGTTGGAGGTCCATAATCTTTATTAATAAATTCTCTTGGATAGTCCGCGTGTACTTTACCATCTTCGACTACAAGTTTATAATCTTTTTTACTAAAATCACTTGGTAAAACATCGTAAAGATCGTTTTCAACATAATATTTCTTACCATTTATCCTTTGCTCACCTTTAGACAATATTTTTACATATTTATACTGATCAAATGAGCGTTCCATTAATGCATTCCCCATCATATTACGTTGCTTCTCGCCACCAAGGTTTTTATAGTCTCCCGCACCCATGATAACTTGATTAATTCTAAATTTACCTCGTTTGGTAGTAATCGTATGGTTGTAATTTGCTGTATCACTTGATCCAGTTTTTAAACCATCTGTACCCGGCAAACTCATTTTTGCACCTTCCAATGAAAAGTTGAATGTGTAATACGTAACTGCATGCGTTGTTGGTGCTAACTGCTTTGTAAAGTCTAATATTTTAGGTGTCTCTTTAATCACGTGTAAATCTAAAATGGCATAGTCTCTAGCAGTCGTTACAGTACGTTCTTGGTCTTTATACTTTGTTGGTGCAAATGAACGTAATCTTGAATTTTCAGCACCCGTTGGATTGACGAAATGTGTATTTTTCATTCCGATAGCTTTAGCTTTGTTATTCATTAAATCAACGAAATCGCTGGTGTTTTTTGATACCTTCTTAGCTAAAATTAATGCCGCGGCATTACTAGAATTAGATACTGTAATTTGTAATAGGTCTGCGATTGTCCATACTTGTCCAGGATATAGTTTCGTATTACTCAACTCAGGTAGTGTAGACATAATATATTCTTTGTTCGTCATTGTGACAGTGTCATCAAGTGAAAGCTGCCCCTTATTTACAGCTTCCAATGTTAAGTACATTGTCATTAATTTGGTCATAGACGCTGGATTCCACTTAGTATCGATATTGTATTGATACAGTAATTGTCCAGTTTGACTTACATTAACAGCACTCGTCGGTTCGTATGCAGCTGACAAACCTGCATAACCATATTGATTTGCTGCTTGTACAGGGGTTACGTCACTGTTAGCAGCTTGTGCATATGGTGTCATAATACTTAATGTTAAACATAAAATGATGATAATAGATATTAAATTTTTCATAAAGCGTTAATCTTCCCTTTTCCAATTCTTAAATATTCCCTAAAAGCAATGGTTATTCCTACTTACGGAAATCATTGCTAATTCACTTCACCTTAATTAAATTGTTGAAAATAAAGTTTTCTGCAGTTAATTTGAAAAATAATGCAAATATATTACGTGTGTAGCTAAAGGTGTTATAATGTTTGTACGAAGAGCAAACTTACTCAAAAGCGATTAATTTTCATGTTTTAATATAAAGACTTTGAGAAGTTATTACAAAAAATGCAATAGAAATATTCTATCATATAAATGTTATGAGCGGTATTTTGGGGCAACACTTTATTTGATTTTTAAAGTTTTGTTGGGAGAAAGTATATGATAGAAATGCATGTATCTATCTAAATGAATTAACTATAAATTTCAAACAGAAGAGGTAAAACTATGAAACGAGAAAATCCATTGTTTTTCTTATTTAAAAAACTATCATGGCCAGTGGGTCTTATCGTTGCAGCTATCACTATTTCATCACTAGGGAGCTTAAGTGGACTATTAGTGCCACTGTTTACTGGACGAATTGTAGATAAATTTTCCGTGAGCCATATCAATTGGAATCTAATCGCATTATTTGGTGGTATCTTTGTTATCAATGCTTTATTAAGCGGATTAGGTTTATATTTATTAAGTAAAATTGGTGAAAAGATTATTTATGCGATACGCTCAGTTTTATGGGAGCATATCATACAATTAAAAATGCCATTCTTTGACAAAAATGAAAGTGGTCAATTAATGAGTCGATTAACTGACGATACGAAAGTGATAAATGAATTTATTTCACAAAAGCTACCTAACTTATTACCATCAATCGTTACATTAGTTGGGTCACTAATCATGTTATTTATTTTAGATTGGAAAATGACATTATTAACATTTATAACGATACCGATATTCGTTTTAATTATGATTCCTCTAGGTCGTATTATGCAAAAGATATCGACAAGTACACAATCTGAAATTGCAAACTTCAGTGGTTTGTTAGGGCGTGTCCTAACTGAAATGCGTCTTGTTAAAATATCAAATACAGAGCGTCTTGAATTAGATAATGCACATAAAAATTTGAATGAAATATATAAATTAGGTTTAAAACAGGCTAAAATTGCGGCAGTTGTACAACCAATTTCAGGTATAGTTATGTTGCTAACAATTGCAATTATTTTAGGTTTTGGTGCATTAGAAATTGCGACTGGTGCAATCACTGCAGGTACATTAATTGCAATGATATTTTATGTTATTCAGTTATCTATGCCTTTAATCAATCTTTCAACGTTAGTTACAGATTATAAAAAGGCAGTCGGTGCAAGTAGTAGAATATACGAAATCATGCAAGAACCTATTGAACCGACAGAAGCTCTTGAAGATTCTGAAAATGTATTAATTGATGACGGTGTATTGTCATTTGAACATGTAGACTTTAAATATGATGTGAAGAAAATATTAGATGATGTGTCGTTCCAAATCCCACAAGGTCAAGTGAGTGCTTTTGTAGGTCCTTCTGGGTCTGGTAAAAGTACGATATTTAATCTGATAGAACGTATGTATGAAATTGAGTCAGGTGATATTAAATATGGCCTTGAAAGTGTCTATAATATCCCGTTATCTAAGTGGCGACGCAAAATTGGATATGTTATGCAATCAAATTCGATGATGAGTGGTACAATTAGAGACAATATTTTATACGGAATTAATCGTCATGTTTCAGATGAAGAACTTATTAATTATGCTAAATTAGCGAACTGTCATGATTTTATCATGCAATTTGATGAAGGATATGACACGCTTGTAGGTGAACGAGGATTGAAACTGTCTGGCGGACAACGTCAACGTATTGATATTGCTAGAAGTTTTGTTAAAAATCCTGATATTTTGTTACTTGATGAAGCAACAGCTAATCTCGATAGTGAAAGTGAATTGAAAATTCAAGAAGCTTTAGAAACATTGATGGAAGGTAGAACAACGATTGTCATTGCGCATCGTTTGTCTACAATTAAAAAAGCCGGTCAAATTATATTCTTAGACAAAGGACAGGTAACAGGTAAAGGTACGCATTCAGAACTGATGGCATCACATGCGAAGTATAAAAACTTTGTAGTGTCTCAAAAATTAACAGATTAATTTTATATATAAGTAAGCTTGGAGCAAATACACATATACCATCGAGGAAATTAAAGTGTGGCACATTGATGGATATAGATGTTAATAAATTGCTTCAAGCTTTTGTCTATTTTAAATCATTTGAGAAGTTACGACATAATAATTCTTAAATTAATGAAATCGATATTTTAAGAAAAAAATGCTCATGGTATAATACAAGTTATAAGCAAACATACATATATTAAATACTGTAGCCACGAGTCATAATTCTTCATATTTTACATAGCAATTTAACTGATTTTAGAGTCCATGGTACAGAAGTTTGATATTTCAATGTTTCTAAATTTTAAAAAAATTAAATCATAGGTGGGTGCCAAATGTTTTTATTAATCAACATTATTGGTCTAATTGTATTTCTTGGTATTGCGGTATTATTTTCAAGAGATCGCAAAAATATCCAATGGCAATCAATTGGGATCTTAGTTGTTTTAAACCTGTTTTTAGCATGGTTCTTTATTTATTTTGATTGGGGTCAAAAAGCAGTAAGAGGAGCAGCCAATGGTATCGCTTGGGTAGTTCAGTCAGCGCATGCTGGTACAGGTTTTGCATTTGCAAGTTTGACAAATGTTAAAATGATGGATATGGCTGTTGCAGCCTTATTCCCAATATTATTAATAGTGCCATTATTTGATATCTTAATGTACTTTAATATTTTACCGAAAATTATTGGAGGTATTGGTTGGTTACTAGCTAAAGTAACAAGACAACCTAAATTCGAGTCATTCTTTGGGATAGAAATGATGTTCTTAGGAAATACTGAAGCATTAGCCGTATCAAGTGAGCAACTAAAACGTATGAATGAAATGCGTGTATTAACAATCGCAATGATGTCAATGAGCTCTGTATCGGGAGCTATTGTAGGTGCGTATGTACAAATGGTACCAGGAGAACTGGTACTAACGGCAATTCCACTAAATATCGTTAACGCGATTATTGTGTCATGCTTGTTGAATCCAGTAAGTGTTGAAGAGAAAGAAGATATTATTTACAGTCTTAAAAACAATGAAGTTGAACGTCAACCATTCTTCTCATTCCTTGGAGATTCTGTATTAGCAGCAGGTAAATTAGTATTAATCATCATCGCATTTGTTATTAGTTTTGTAGCGTTAGCTGATCTATTTGATCGTTTTATCAATTTGATTACAGGAATGATAGCAGGATGGATAGGCATAAAAGGTAGTTTCGGTTTAAACCAAATTTTAGGTGTGTTTATGTATCCATTTGCGCTATTACTCGGTTTACCTTATGATGAAGCGTGGTTGGTAGCACAACAAATGGCTAAGAAAATTGTTACAAATGAATTTGTTGTTATGGGTGAAATTTCTAAAGATATTGCATCTTATACACCACACCATCGTGCGGTTATTACAACATTCTTAATTTCATTTGCAAACTTCTCAACGATTGGTATGATTATCGGTACATTGAAAGGCATTGTTGATAAAAAGACATCAGACTTTGTATCTAAATATGTGCCTATGATGCTATTATCAGGTATCCTAGTTTCATTATTAACAGCAGCTTTCGTTGGTTTATTTGCATGGTAATATGTTGAAGAGTGACTATGATAATACATTTTAACTAATAAATATGTCCAGGCATGTCGTCTATTAATATAGGTGAGATGCTTGGACTTTTTTATTATTGGTATAAAGATATTTAAATATTTTTAAAGTTACCGAAATTGAAGCATTATAAAAACCAAGTGCACATGGTAATACACTTGGCTTTTATGGGAAATGAATATTATTGTACATATGACAGTAAGGACTAGGTACAGTCATAGTACTTCGAGCAAAATTTGTTTTGTTATTATAAACAACACAAAGGAGATAACTTCTCTATTGAAGAAGTTAAAAACATTATAGCAGACAATGAAATGAAAGTAAATTAAAAATTCAGAATATTTTTAATTATTATATTGTGAGTGATATTTATTAGGGAAAGCTATTCTTCATATAAATTAGTTAAATAGTAAATCTTTGTTAGAACTCTTTCCATAGAGTTGTGACAGCATTTTTGTTGTGCTACTATTTTTATAGTCTAATAAATATATAAAGGGGATGGTTTCGTGAATAAAACGGTTAAAGATTTAATACTAGTTGTCTTAGGTTCATTTATCTTTGCTGCAGGTGTAAATGCATTTATTATTTCTGGTAACTTAGGTGAAGGCGGGGTTACAGGTTTAGCAATTATTTTATATTATGCGTTTCATATTTCACCAGCCATCACTAACTTCTTGGTCAACGCAGTATTGATTGCCATAGGTTATAAATTTTTGAGTAAGAGAAGTATGTACTTAACTATTCTTGTAACAATTCTTATTTCAATATTTTTGAGTTTAACAGAATCATGGCAAGTAGAAACTGGAAACAGCATTGTGAATGCCATTTTTGGTGGTGTAAGCGTTGGACTAGGAATCGGAGTAATTATCCTTGCAGGCGGTACAACAGCAGGTACAACAATTTTGGCGAGAATTGCAACGAAATACCTCGATGTAAGCACGCCATATGCTTTGCTTTTCTTCGATATGATCGTTGTTGCAATTTCACTTACAGTTATTCCACTTGATAAAGTATTAGTAACAGTAATATCACTTTATATAGGAACAAAAGTGATGGAATATGTCATAGAAGGTTTAAACACTAAAAAAGCTATGACGATTATTTCAACTAATCCCGACAAACTTGCCAAAGCAATAGACGAGCAAATTGGAAGAGGTTTAACCATTTTAAACGGACATGGCTATTATACGCGTGAAGAAAAAGATGTCTTATACGTTGTTATTTCTAAAACACAAGTTTCAAAAGCAAAGCGATTAATTAAACAAATCGATAAAGATGCATTCCTCGTAATTCATGATGTAAGAGATGTCTATGGTAATGGCTTTCTTGCAGATGAATAAATAAATGGTATGAGCACACATACTTAAATAGAAGTCCACGGACAAGTTTTTGAACTATGAAGACTTATCTGTGGGCGTTTTTTATTTTATAAAAGTAATATATAAGACATGACAAATCGAGCTATCCAATTTAAAAAGTAATGTTAGTCAATAAGATTGAAAAATGTTATAATGATGTTCATGATAATCATTATCAATTGGGATGCCTTTGAAAATTGATAATTTAAAAATAGAAATTATTTTTTATAAACAGAAAGAATTTTATTGAAAGTAGGGAAATTATGAATCGTTTGCATGGACAACAAGTTAAAATTGGTTACGGGGATAACACGATTATAAATAAATTAGATGTTGAAATACCAGATGGCAAAGTGACGTCAATCATTGGTCCTAACGGCTGCGGGAAATCTACTTTGCTAAAGGCATTGTCACGTTTATTGGCAGTTAAAGAAGGCGAAGTATTTTTAGATGGTGAAAATATTCATACACAATCTACGAAAGAGATTGCAAAAAAAATAGCCATTTTACCTCAATCACCTGAAGTAGCAGATGGCTTAACTGTTGGGGAATTAGTTTCATATGGTCGTTTTCCACATCAAAAAGGATTTGGTAGATTAACTGCTGAGGATAAGAAAGAAATTGATTGGGCAATGGAAGTTACAGGAACTGATACATTCCGACACCGTTCAATCAATGATTTAAGTGGTGGTCAAAGACAACGTGTTTGGATTGCAATGGCATTAGCACAAAGAACTGATATTATCTTTTTAGACGAACCAACAACATATTTAGATATCTGTCATCAATTAGAAATACTAGAATTAGTTCAGAAGCTAAATCAGGAACAAGGTTGTACAATTGTCATGGTTCTTCATGATATCAACCAAGCGATTCGTTTCTCAGATCATCTTATTGCGATGAAAGAAGGGGATATCATCGCTACAGGTTCAACAGAAGACGTATTAACACAGGAAATTTTAGAAAAAGTTTTCAATATTGATGTTGTTTTAAGTAAAGATCCTAAAACTGGAAAACCTTTATTGGTAACTTATGACTTATGTCGCAGAGCTTATTCTTAATTAAGTAAGTTAATATGATAAAAAGGACAATTAACATGACAAATAGAGAGAATTCAACGCCATTGAAGTTTTTAACCTATATTATAGGTTTAAGTATGATACTACTAATCACACTATTTATTTCTACATTAATAGGTGACGCCAAAATTCAAGCCTCTACAATTATAGAGGCTATTTTTAATTATAATCCTAGCAATCAACAGCAAAACATCATCAATGAGATTAGGATTCCCAGAAATATAGCAGCAGTAATTGTGGGTATGGCGCTTGCAGTTTCTGGTGCGATTATACAAGGTGTTACCCGTAATAGTCTTGCTGATCCGGCGCTCATAGGTTTAAATTCAGGTGCTTCATTTGCTTTAGCATTAACATATGCAGTTTTACCAAACACTTCATTTTTAATATTGATGTTTGCTGGATTTTTAGGTGCTATTCTAGGAGGTGCTATTGTATTAATGATAGGCCGATCTAGACGTGATGGATTTAATCCGATGCGTATTATTTTAGCGGGTGCAGCAGTAAGTGCTATGTTAACAGCGCTAAGTCAAGGTATTGCATTAGCTTTTAGACTAAATCAAACAGTAACATTTTGGACTGCTGGAGGCGTTTCAGGCACAACATGGTCACACCTTAAGTGGGCAATTCCATTAATTGGTATTGCGTTATTCATTATATTAACAATTAGTAAACAACTTACCATTTTAAATCTTGGTGAATCATTAGCTAAAGGTTTAGGTCAAAATGTAACAATGATCAGAGGCATATGTTTAATTATTGCTATGATTCTAGCAGGTATTGCAGTTGCTATCGCTGGACAAGTTGCATTTGTAGGTTTGATGGTACCTCATATAGCAAGATTTTTAATTGGAACTGATTATGCTAAAATTCTACCATTAACAGCCTTGTTAGGTGGGATACTCGTGCTTGTTGCCGATGTGATAGCACGATATTTAGGAGAAGCGCCTGTTGGTGCAATCATTTCATTTATCGGTGTTCCTTACTTTTTATATTTAGTTAAAAAAGGAGGACGCTCAATATGATTAGTTCAAATAATAAACGCAGACAATGGATTGCACTGGCTGTTTTTAGCATTCTACTATTTCTAGGTTGTACTTGGAGTATTACCTCAGGTGAATACAACATACCTGTTGAAAGATTTTTCAAAACTTTAATTGGACAAGGTGATGCCATTGATGAGTTAATCTTATTAGATTTCAGATTACCTCGGATGATGATTACTATTTTGGCTGGCGCAGCGCTTAGTATTAGTGGTGCAATAGTGCAAAGTGTCACGAAAAATCCAATAGCTGAACCCGGTATATTAGGTATTAACGCAGGTGGCGGATTTGCAATCGCATTATTTATTGCAATTGGTAAAATTAATGCTGACAACTTTGTTTATGTACTGCCGTTAATAAGTATACTAGGTGGTATCGCCACTGCATTGATTATTTTTATTTTCAGTTTTAATAAAAATGAAGGTGTTACACCTGCGAGTATGGTATTAATAGGTGTAGGTTTACAAACAGCATTATATGGTGGCTCAATTACAATTATGTCAAAATTTGATGATAAGCAATCTGATTTCATCGCTGCTTGGTTTGCAGGTAATATTTGGGGTGACGAATGGCCATTTGTCATTGCATTTTTACCGTGGGTGTTGATTATTATTCCTTACTTACTATTTAAATCGAATACACTAAATATTATTCATACGGGTGATAATATTGCACGAGGTCTAGGTGTAAGGTTAAGCAGAGAACGTTTAATATTATTCTTTATCGCAGTGATGTTATCATCTGCTGCTGTAGCAGTAGCAGGTTCGATTTCGTTTATCGGATTAATGGGTCCGCATATTGCCAAACGTATCGTTGGACCACGTCACCAGTTGTTTTTACCAATTGCCATTTTAGTAGGGGCATGTTTACTTGTTATAGCTGATACAATTGGCAAAATTGTATTACAACCAGGTGGGGTTCCAGCAGGTATTGTCGTAGCAATTATTGGTGCACCGTATTTCTTATATTTAATGTACAAAACGAAAAATGTATAGTGTCAAAGGACACAACTTATTGCTATGAAAGGCACTTTATTATAAGGCTTTTCATAGCATTTTTTATTTAATGAGCCACTCAAGACTATTTATTTTTTCAATAATGAACCATTAAGTTATCAAGAGGATCTTATCAAAAATATATTTGATAACGGTATCAGGTTAATTCTTTATGATAGCGCATTCATTTATTCTGTTTTATACTATGACTGATAATACCAAGGAGGTACAACATGATGAAAAAGTTAATCAATAAAAAAGAAACATTTTTAACTGATATGCTTGAAGGATTGTTAATTGCGCACCCAGAGTTAGATCTGATTGCTAATACAGTTATTGTAAAAAAAGCTAAGAAAGAACATGGTGTAGCAATAGTCTCTGGAGGTGGAAGCGGACATGAACCTGCGCATGCCGGTTTTGTTGCAGAAGGTATGCTAGATGCAGCGGTTTGTGGCGAAGTATTTACATCACCTACACCTGATAAAATATTAGAAGCTATTAAAGCAGTAGATACTGGTGATGGTGTATTACTAGTTGTAAAAAACTATGCAGGTGACGTGATGAATTTCGAAATGGCACAAGAGCTTGCAGAAATGGAAGGTATAAATGTTCAAACTGTTATTGTTCGTGACGACATTGCTGTGACAAACGAAGTACAACGTCGTGGTGTTGCAGGAACAGTGTTTGTTCATAAGCTTGCCGGTTATCTTGCTGAAAAAGGTTATTCATTAACAGAGATAAAATCGCGTGTAGAAGCGTTGTTACCTGAAATTAAAAGTATTGGTATGGCAATTGAGCCACCGCTTGTTCCAACTACTGGAAAATATGGCTTTGATATTGAAGACGACAAAATGGAAATCGGTATTGGTATACATGGTGAAAAAGGTATTCATAGGGAAGAAGTAAAGGATATTGATCATATTGTTGGAACATTGTTAGACGAATTGTATAAAGAAGTTACTGCCAATGATGTCATATTAATGGTAAATGGTATGGGTGGTACGCCGTTATCTGAATTAAATATCGTAACTAAATATATTCAACAAAATTTAGCTGCAAGAACGGTTAATGTTGCTAAATGGTTTGTTGGTGATTATATGACATCTTTAGACATGCAAGGTTTTTCTATAACTATCGTGCCTAATAAACCAGAATATTTGGAAGCATTTTTAGCACCAACAACAAGTCAATACTTTAAATAAGAAGTGAATATGAATAAATATACATTTATGAGGTGGCACAAATGAAAGTGAATGATATGAAAGCACGTTTATTAAATTTAGAAGAAACGTTTAAAAAACATGAATCTGAATTAACTGAATTAGATCGAGCAATTGGTGATGGTGACCACGGGGTTAACATGGTTCGTGGGTTTAGTAGTCTTAAAGACAAACTTGATGATAGCTCAATGCAATCATTGTTCAAATCGACTGGTATGGCATTGATGTCAAATGTTGGGGGTGCATCAGGACCACTGTATGGCTTTAGCTTTGTTAAAATGTCTGCAGTCACCAAAGATGATATGGATAATCAAGATTTCATTACACTAATTCAGGCATTTGCCGAAGCGGTTGAATCACGTGGTAAAGTTACTTTAAATGAAAAGACAATGTATGATGTAGTAGCGCGAGCAGCAGAGAAGCTTGAAAATGGTGAAACTTTAACATTCAATGATTTACAGCAATTAGCAGATAATACAAAAGATATGGTAGCAACGAAAGGTAGAGCTGCATATTTTGGAGAAGAATCAAAAGGTTATATTGATCCAGGTGCTCAAAGTATGGTTTATATTTTAAACGCTTTGATTGGAGATGAAGATAATGCCTAAAATTATACTTGTTAGCCACAGTAAAGAAATTGCAAGTGGTACAAAATCTTTGTTAAAGCAAATGGCAGGTGACGTTGATATTATACCAATCGGGGGATTACCAGATGGTTCAATTGGAACTTCATTTGATATCATCCAAGAAGTTTTGACTAAATTAGAGGATGATGCATTGTGTTTTTACGATATTGGATCTTCAGAAATGAATGTAGATATGGCTATTGAAATGTATGATGGTAATCATCGTGTGTTAAAAGTTGATGCACCAATTGTTGAAGGCAGTTTTATCGCAGCAGTAAAGCTATCAATCGGCGGTTCAATTGATGATGCATTAGCAGAAATCAAACAATCATTTTAGTTAAAATTTACTAATAATGAAAAATGTAAACCTTTTTCAAATGAAACTTTATAAAAAATATGATAGTATATATGTAAATGTTTAATAAAATCTGGAGAAATAGGAGGACATTGCCATGCAACACCTTATAAAAAAACATGTATTGAATGGCGAGTTTGATTTAGTACGACAATTGATGTCCGAAACAGATTTTATGGAATTTGAAGAAGCATATATTTCAAGTGCGCATGAAGTAGAAAGTATGATGTTTTATACATGTATTTTAGATATGATTAAGTACGAAGAATCATCTGAAATGCATGACTTAGCATTTTTATTGCTTGTGTATCCACTAAGTGAATATGAAGGTGCTTTGGATTCTGCTTATTATCATGCAGACGCTTCCATAAAACTTACTGACGGCAAAGAAGTTAAAAGTTTGTTACAAATGTTATTATTGCATGCGATACCAACACCTGTTATTTCAGATAAGAAGGCTTTTGATATCGCCAAGCAAATTTTAAAATTAGATCCTAATAATAATGTTGCTCGTAACGTCTTAAAAGACACTGCCAAACGTATGGACAACGTTGTTGTTGATATAAATGAATTACACCAACGTAATGCACGTTAATTACATTTCAATTATATTAGCTTAATAATAGTTTTAACATTTGGTTGGGTTGGGACATATGTTCCAGCCTTTTTTAATACTTAAAAACTAACGAAGTATACTTGTGTGCACAAATGGTTTTTATACAACATTTTATAAATTTATACATTTTAATAAAGAACATACGATAGATGGTTTAAACCTTGTTAACTGAGAAATTTTGATATGTATTCTTCGAAATTTAACTAAATATACGAAATTCAAGAAGCACAATAATTAATCATTTTTCCTATACAAAAGTTCGTATGACTGCATTATAAAAGCATAAATTTATAATTTTTTTAAATGTCATTGAACGTGATAATGTGAATGGATTGAGCAATTTTGAAAAAGTGAAAAATAACCTATGCGACTTGCAATTAATTTTCAGTACGTTATAATGCACACTGTGCAAAATTAAGGAGGTCTATTATTCACATGATGATGAATAAAGAAGCAACAAAAATTGGATTTGCCTACGTCGGCATTGTAGTGGGCGCAGGATTTTCAACTGGACAAGAAGTTATGCAATTTTTCACTAAATATGGCTTGTGGGCTTATTTAGGTGTTATTATATCTGGTTTTATTTTAGCTTTTATTGGGCGCCAAGTAGCAAAAATTGGTACTGCCTTTGAAGCGACAAATCATGAATCAACATTACAATACGTATTCGGTGAAAAGTTTAGTAAAGTCTTTGATTATATTTTAATCTTCTTCTTATTTGGTATAGCTGTAACCATGATAGCTGGTGCAGGCGCAACATTTGAAGAAAGTTATAACATACCTACATGGCTAGGTGCTTTAATTATGACATTAGCGATTTATATTACGTTGCTATTAGACTTTAATAAAATAGTACGTGCACTAGGTATCGTTACACCATTTTTAATTGTTTTAGTTGTATTAATCGCTGGCGTTTATTTATTTAAAGGTCATGTTTCATTAGCAGAAGTTAACCAAGTAGTGCCTGAAGCAAGTATTTGGAAGGGAATCTGGTTTGGTACAATATATGGTGGATTAGCTTTTTCTGTAGGTTTTAGTACCATCGTAGCAATCGGTGGGGATACTGAAAAGCGTACAGTGTCAGGTGCAGGCGCGATGTATGGTGGTATTATCTATACTGTATTACTAGCATTGATCAACTTTGCATTGCAAAGTGAATATCCAACTATTAAAAATGCCTCAATTCCTACATTGACGTTAGCAAATAATATCCATCCTTTAATAGCAACAGTGTTATCTGTTATTATGCTGGCGGTTATGTATAATACTATTCTAGGACTAATGTATTCATTTGCAGCACGTTTTACAGAACCATACAGTAAAAATTATCATATCTTTATTATTATAATGATGGTAGCAGGTTATTTATTAAGTTTCGTAGGATTTGCTGAATTAATTAATAAGTTATATACAATTATGGGATATGTAGGCTTATTTATTGTAGTAGCTGTAATTATTAAATATTTCAAACGTAAAAATGCGGATAAAAAACATATTGCTTAATATCATATGAGGGATATCCGAAACTTTACAATTGAATCACTTTGTTTTAACCTTAAAAGCAATTCGTCTCTACTCTTATCGGGCGAATTGCTTTTTATATTTATTCAGTCTATTAATATGAGCGTCTAACAAATAGAGAGGTACGATGTAATGAATAAAGATAATAAATGGACGATGATAACTGCGCTTTTTATAACTGTAATCAGTGTATTGTTAGCATTTCATCTGAAACAACATTATGACCAAATTACAAATGAGAACCATGCTAATAAAGACAAAATTAATATTAAAAATAAAAATGTGCGCATTTATCAAAACCTTACATACAATAGAGTTTTCCCTAACAGTAAATTAGATATTATTACACCTGTTGATATGTCTTCTAATGCCAAACTGCCAGTTATTTTTTGGATGCACGGTGGTGGTTATATTGCGGGTGATAAGCAGTATAAAAACCCATTATTAGCGAAAATTGCTGAACAAGGGTACATTGTTGTGAATGTAAATTATGCATTGGCGCCACAATATAAATATCCCACACCATTAATTCAAATGAATCAAGCAACTCAATTCATTAAAGAAAATAAAATGAATTTACCTATTGATTTTAATCAAGTAATTATTGGCGGTGATTCTGCAGGTGCTCAATTAGCTAGCCAATTTACGGCAATACAGACGAATGATCGCTTAAGAGAAGCCATGAAATTTGATCAGTCATTCAAACCATCGCAAATTAAAGGTGCTATACTATTTGGTGGTTTTTATAATATGCAAACAGTTAGAGAAACTGAGTTTCCAAGAATACAGTTATTTATGAAAAGTTATACTGGCGAAGAAGATTGGGAAAAGAGTTTTAAAAACATTTCACAAATGTCGACAGTAAAACAATCGACAAAAAATTATCCACCAACATTTTTATCTGTTGGAGATAGCGATCCATTCGAAAGTCAAAATATAGAATTCAGTAAGAAATTACAAGAATTGAATGTACCAGTAGATACTTTGTTTTATGATGGTACGCATCATTTACATCATCAGTATCAATTTCACCTTAATAAACCTGAATCGATAGATAATATCAAAAAAGTGTTACTTTTCTTAAGTCGTAATACATCTTCTAGTGGTATTCAAACTGAAGAGAAACCACAAATAGAAAATCCGAGTAATGAATTACCGTTAAATCCTTTAAACTAATGATAAACAGTAGTAATTTATTACTTAAGCAACATTTAAGATCTTCAAATTGAAAACGAAGAATTTAAAACATGTGGGGCTAATGTGTAAGAGTCTGAGATATAATAAATTGTTAGCGGTTCTTTATCATTTCTATCTCACCCTATTATGATGTGACATTTATTTTACAAACTAATTTGTTTTGAACCTGAAAATAACTTTTTACAACTAAATTGTCGAAAAACAGTGTGTACATGATATAATAAAT
>NZ_JACYVY010000029.1:0-19166 GCF_017151825.1 Staphylococcus sp. EG-SA-18 | reverse complement strand
AATATATCTTGTAGAGAACAATGAAATGACAGACTTATAAAACAAAATAGTAAGCTATGCTAATTTTTATACAAAAAATATGTATAAACATAGCAAACTGTATTACTTTGATACAAAAATGGTTGTAATAAATATTTATCGATATGACGACTTGAATATGATAAAGTGACATATTTATGTATATGACTATTTCGCAAAATGTAATCGAGGTAGAATTTCTTGACAATTCTGTCAGTTTATAAGATGTTATAAATATGTAGTGTATAAGGAGGCAAACAAGATGACTGAAGAATTCAATGAATCAATGATTAACGATATTAAAGAAGGTGACAAAGTCACTGGCGAGGTACAACAAGTTGAAGACAAGCAAGTTGTTGTTCATATCAACGGTGGTAAATTTAATGGGATTATTCCTATTAGTCAACTATCTACGCATCATATTGATAGCCCAAGTGAAGTTGTAAAAGAGGGCGACGAAGTTGAAGCATATGTCACTAAAGTTGAGTTTGATGAAGAAAATGAAACTGGAGCTTACATCTTATCTAGAAGACAACTTGAAACTGAGAAGTCTTATAGTTATTTACAAGAAAAATTAGATAATAATGAAATCATCGAAGCGAAAGTAACAGAAGTAGTTAAAGGTGGTTTGGTTGTTGATGTAGGACAAAGAGGTTTTGTTCCGGCTTCACTAATTTCAACAGACTTCATTGAGGATTTCTCTGTGTTTGATGGACAAACAATTCGTATTAAAGTTGAAGAATTGGATCCTGAAAATAATAGAGTCATTTTAAGCCGTAAAGCAGTTGAACAAGAAGAAAACGATGCTAAAAAAGATCAATTATTACAATCTTTAAATGAAGGCGATGTTATTGATGGTAAAGTAGCGCGTTTAACTCAATTTGGTGCATTTATAGACATTGGCGGTGTTGATGGTTTAGTGCATGTATCTGAACTTTCTCACGAACATGTTCAAACACCAGAAGAAGTAGTTTCAATTGGTCAAGATGTTAAAGTTAAAATTAAATCTATTGATAGAGATACAGAACGTATTTCATTATCAATCAAAGATACGTTACCAACACCTTTCGAAAATATTAAAGGTCAATTCCACGAAAATGATGTCATTGAAGGTGTCGTAGTAAGATTGGCAAACTTTGGTGCATTTGTTGAAATTGCACCAGGTGTACAAGGACTTGTACATATTTCTGAAATTGCACACAAACACATTGGTACGCCAGGTGAAGTGTTAGAACCTGGTCAACAAGTAAATGTTAAAATATTAGGTATTGATGAAGAGAATGAAAGAGTATCACTATCTATTAAAGCAACATTACCAAACGAAGATGTTGTTGAAAGTGATCCTTCTACGACTAAGGCGTACTTAGAAAACGAAGAAGAAGATAATCCAACAATTGGCGATATGATTGGTGATAAACTTAAAAATCTTAAACTATAATTTAATATTTAATAGTCAACTCCACATGTTTATGATTGCATGTGGAGTATTTTTATGTAACAAAATATACTCGGAATGATAACGTGGACAAATTTAACTAAGTGTTTAAAAAGATAAAGTTTTAAGTGCTGATTTTTATCATTACAGTAATAAACTCATTTTGAATACACAGTCTCATGTGATATTATTAAAAAGATATAAGAAAGAGAGGAAGTTAGCTTATGACTAAACCTATAGTAGCTATTGTAGGTAGGCCTAATGTAGGTAAATCTACAATTTTTAATAGAATAGTTGGAGAACGTGTTTCGATTGTGGAAGACACGCCAGGTGTAACACGAGATCGTATTTATTCTTCAGGTGAATGGTTAACACATGATTTCAATATTATTGATACAGGTGGTATTGAAATTGGTGATGCACCATTCCAAACACAAATTAGAGCGCAGGCAGAAATCGCCATAGATGAAGCGGATGTTATTATTTTTATGGTTAACGTGCGTGAAGGATTGACACAAAGCGATGAAATGGTCGCTCAAATTTTATACAAATCTAAAAAACCGGTCGTATTAGCGGTTAACAAAGTAGATAATATGGAAATGCGTACAGACGTGTATGATTTCTATTCATTAGGATTTGGTGAACCGTATCCGATATCAGGGTCACATGGTTTAGGTCTTGGTGACTTGTTAGATGCAGTTGTTTCTCATTTTGGTGAAGAGGAAGAAGATCCTTATGATGAAGATACAATTCGACTATCCATTATTGGACGACCAAACGTAGGTAAATCAAGTTTAGTAAATGCTATTTTAGGTGAAGATCGCGTTATCGTTTCTAATGTTGCAGGGACAACGAGAGACGCTATTGATACAGAGTATAGTTATGATGGACAAGATTATGTTTTAATCGATACTGCTGGTATGCGTAAAAAAGGAAAAGTATATGAATCAACTGAGAAATATTCAGTATTAAGAGCTTTAAAAGCGATTGAACGTTCAAATGTTGTTTTAGTGGTCATAGATGCAGAACAAGGCATCATTGAACAAGATAAACGTGTTGCAGGATATGCACATGAACAAGGTAAAGCAGTCGTGATTGTCGTAAATAAATGGGATACTGTGGAAAAAGATAGTAAAACGATGAAGAAATTTGAAGATGAAGTACGTAAAGAATTCCAATTTTTAGATTATGCACAAATTGCTTTTGTGTCTGCTAAAGAACGCACAAGATTACGTACATTATTCCCTTACATCAATGAAGCAAGTGAAAACCATAAAAAACGTGTTCAAAGTTCAACTTTAAATGAAGTTGTTACTGATGCAATTTCCATGAACCCTACACCAACAGACAAAGGTAGACGTTTGAATGTCTTTTATGCAACACAAGTTGCTATAGAACCACCGACATTTGTTGTATTTGTTAATGATGTAGAATTAATGCATTTTTCTTATAAACGCTATTTAGAGAATCAAATCCGTGCCGCTTTTGGTTTTGAAGGTACACCAATTCATATTATAGCTCGAAAGAGAAATTAACGATTGGGGGATAACAATGACTAAAATTACCGTTTTTGGTATGGGAAGTTTTGGGACAGCCCTTGCCAATGTTCTTGCAGAAAATGGACATGATGTTTTGATGTGGGGTAAAAATCAAGATGCTGTTGATGAATTAAATACATGTCATACAAATAAAAAGTATTTAAAATACGCGAAATTAGATGTTAACATCATCGCTACTTCAGATATGACCAAAGCAATTCAATTTGCAGATATTTACTTAATGGCTTTACCTACTAAAGCAATGCGAGAAGTTGCTTCTCAAATTAATGATAAGCTGACCTCTAAAAAGACTTTTATACATGTTGCTAAAGGTATTGAAAATGGGACGTTTAAACGTGTGTCAGAAATGATTGAAGATTCTATTTCACCTGAATATAATGCAGGTATTGGCGTGTTGTCAGGGCCAAGTCATGCGGAAGAAGTTGTAGTCAAGCAACCAACTACAGTTGCTGCTTCATCAAAAGATAAAAGTGTAAGTAAATTAACGCAAGATTTATTTATGAATGATTATTTGCGTGTGTACACGAATGATGACTTGATTGGTGTTGAACTTGGTGGTGCATTGAAAAATATCATCGCAGTAGCAAGTGGTATCGTAGCTGGAATTGGCTACGGTGATAATGCAAAAGCTGCATTAATGACTCGTGGTTTAGCGGAAATTAGTAGATTAGGTGAAAAGTTAGGTGCCGATCCTATGACATTTCTAGGTTTAGGTGGTATCGGTGACTTAATCGTTACTTGCACATCAACACATTCTCGAAATTTCACATTAGGATATAAACTTGGACAAGGTGAATCAATGGATCAAGCATTATCTGAAATGAATATGGTCGTTGAAGGTATTTATACAACTAAATCAGTTTATCATTTAGCTAAAGAAAAAAATGTGGATATGCCAATTACAAATGCATTATATAGAGTATTATTTGAAAATATCTCAGTAAAAGAATGCGTAAAAGATTTAATGGAGCGCGATAAAAAATCTGAATAAAATGTGTATTATTACACATATACGGCTAATAATTACGTAAAATGAATAGAAATGGCTTAAATTCAACGTTTTTGCCACATAAATAATTGCGATTTATGTAATGCTTGTGTTAAAGTTTTACCATAATGATATAAACATATCATTATCAAACCTCAGGAGGTGAATGTCTAATGAACAAAACAGATTTAATCAATGCAGTTGCAGAGCAAGCTGATTTAACTAAAAAAGAAGCTGGTTCAGCAGTAGATGCTGTATTCGAATCAATCCAAAACTCACTTGCTAAAGGTGAAAAAGTACAATTAATTGGTTTCGGTAACTTTGAGGTACGTGAACGTGCTGCACGTAAAGGTCGTAACCCTCAAACTGGTAAAGAAATTGATATCCCAGCAAGTAAAGTTCCAGCATTCAAAGCTGGTAAAGCATTAAAAGATGCTGTAAAATAATTTTACTTAAAAAGCCCTGAATAAGGGCTTTTTATTTTGCTTTTAATACTTACAACCTGTACATAAATTGTAATGTTCTTCTAAGTTTTTAATCTTTGGAACATTCATTGTTTAAGCGTTCAAAATTTTACATGACATAATAGTTTTGATAAAAATAGCAACTACAAAATATACATATGAATAATGAGATTAATTGTTAGCGTTGAATTTACTTAAAAGGTAACCATGTCTACTATAGTATTTTATGTTATTTAAAAAGATGAATAATGTAAATGAAGTAAAGGTTATTATGAGAATTACAAAAGCTACATAAATTACTGTTAGTTTAAATTGAAATTTAAAAATGATAAGTAATCTTAATGCTTCAAAAGATTTTAATTTCTTACATATAATGTTAATATGAATAGTGATAATATCGTGAGGTGTAGACATGGAAACAACTGTTAGCAAATTGGAAAGACAAATAGAAGAAAGATTAAAGGGTGTATCAGAATATGAATCCATTAATATTAATCATCGGTTAGGTAAGTTACTTGATTCATATGATATTCCAGATGTTGCCAAAGTAGCATGCCTCACAATTGACACATCAATGAGACACCTTGATGACATTACATATAATCATTTGTCTAAACATTCCATTTTGATTGGAGATTTAATTAGTGCACATTTTTATACGCTACTAGCAGAAATCAATGATTTATCATTTCAAAATGAAATTAGTAAAGCAATTGTTGAAATTAATGAATTGAAATCTTCATTACATCATCAAGCTTTAAATGATTATGAAATTTCTCAAGCAATAGTAAAAATTGAAACACTTTTCCCATATATTACGTTATCTCATTTCGGTATCAATATTGATGAGTCGGAAATATATAATTATTTATTTGAAGATATGTCTGATTACTATCCATCATACTTCAAGAAATATAATCAAAGTGAAGTAAAGCATTACTTACACGATATCCAAAAAAGTTATTTAAAAAGTAGAGGTAATTAAGCATGGCTGACAATAAAGCAAATAAAGAGCAAGTACATCGCGTTTTTCAAAATATTTCAAAAAAATATGATAGATTAAATAATATTATTAGTTTTGAGCAGCATAAAGTATGGAGAAAACGCGTCATGAAAGACATGGGCGTTAGAAAAGGGACGAAAGCATTAGATGTTTGTTGTGGTACTGGTGATTGGACAATCGCATTAAGCAAAGCTGTAGGACCAACAGGTGAAGTTACTGGTATTGACTTTAGTGAGAATATGTTAGAAGTAGGAAAAGAAAAAACTGCTTCAATGGAAAATGTTAAACTTGTTCATGGTGATGCAATGGAATTGCCGTTTGAAGACAATTCTTTTGATTATGTAACAATTGGGTTTGGATTAAGGAATGTGCCAGACTATTTAGTCGCGTTAAAAGAAATGAATAGAGTACTTAAACCAGGTGGTATGGTGGTATGTCTTGAAACGAGCCAACCAACTTTGCCAGTCTTTAAACAAATGTATGCATTATACTTTAAATTTGTTATGCCTATTTTTGGGAAATTATTTGCAAAATCAAAAGAAGAATATGAATGGTTACAGCAATCTACGTTTAATTTTCCTGGAAAAGAAGAGTTGAAGCGCATGTTTGAAGAAGCGGGTTTCATAAATGTAAGAGTACGTAGTTTTACAGGGGGCGTTGCTGCAATGCACCTTGGCTATAAAGAAAAAGATAATACCAAAGGTGATTAACGTGGCAAAGTTAAACATGAACAATGAAATTAAGAAAGTGGAACAACGACTTGAAAAGGCAATAAAAAGTAAAGATTCTGTATTAGAACAGGCATCATTACACTTATTGTCTTCTGGTGGTAAAAGAGTACGCCCAGCATTTGTAATTCTGAGTAGCCAATTTGGCAAAGATGAACAAACGTCTGAACAAACGTATCAAGTTGCAGTCGCATTAGAGTTAATTCATATGGCAACACTTGTTCATGATGACGTTATTGATAAAAGCGACAAGCGTCGAGGCAAGTTAACCATATCAAAGAAATGGGATCAGACAACTGCTATTTTAACTGGGAATTTTTTATTGGCATTAGGACTTGAACACTTAATGGCCGTTAAAGATAATCGTGTACATCAATTGATATCTGAATCTATCGTTGATGTTTGTAGAGGGGAACTTTTCCAATTTCAAGACCAATTTAACAGTCAACAGACAATTATCAATTATTTACGACGTATCAATCGCAAAACAGCACTGTTAATTCAAATATCAACTGAAGTTGGTGCAATTACATCTCAATCTGATAAAGAGACTGTACGAAAATTGAAAATGATTGGTCATTATATAGGTATGAGCTTCCAAATCATTGATGATGTATTAGACTTCACAAGTACCGAAAAGAAATTAGGTAAGCCGGTCGGAAGTGATTTGCTTAATGGTCATATTACGTTACCGATTTTATTAGAAATGCGTAAAAACCCAGACTTCAAATTGAAAATTGAGCAATTACGACGTGACAGCGATCGAAAAGAATTTGAAGAATGTATTCAAATTATTAGAAAGTCTGACAGTATTAATGAATCTAAAGCAGTAAGTTCGAAGTATTTAAGTAAAGCTTTGGATTTGATTTCTGAGTTACCAGATGGACATCCGAAATCACTACTTTTAAGTTTGACGAAAAAAATGGGTTCAAGAAACACGTAGTATTTATGAAAAGTATTGAAAGCGCTTTACCAACCTGTTAATATATAATAGTAATATACATAAACCTATTAAACACAGGGGGATACATAAAGTGGAACGTACATTTTTAATGATTAAACCAGATGCAGTACAAAGAAATCTAATTGGTGAAGTAATTTCAAGAATTGAAAGAAAAGGACTAAAACTTGTCGGTGGTAAATTAATGCAAGTACCAATGGAACTTGCTGAAACACATTATGGTGAACACCAAGGTAAACCATTTTATAATGATTTAATTTCATTTATTACATCAGCACCAGTGTTCGCAATGGTAGTTGAAGGTGAAGATGCAGTTAATGTATCTAGACATATTATTGGCAGCACCAATCCTTCAGAAGCTTCACCAGGATCAATTAGAGGTGATTTAGGTTTAACTGTTGGTAGAAATATCATTCACGGTTCAGATTCATTAGATTCTGCTGAACGTGAAATTAATTTATGGTTTAATGAAAATGAAATTACTAGCTATGCTTCACCACGTGATGCATGGTTATATGAATAAAATTTAAACTGTAAACCTTTACGATTTATTTATAAAGGTAGAAAGGGTTTTGTTATGTGGTTAGTCATTATGATTATACATAACAAGGCCCGTTTTTTATGTTGTAGTAAATTACTTGAAAAATTTTATAGTTTTTTTGGTAACACGTATTAAAAAGAGAGGAATATTCTTTATCAAATGAAACTAAACAGAGAGAAGGGGTTGTTAAAATGAAGAATATTATTTCGATTATTTTGGGGATTTTAATGTTCTTAAAATTAATGGAATTACTATATGGTGCTATATTTTTAGATAAACCACTTAATCCTATAACAAAAATTATTTTTATACTGACTCTCATTTATATTTTTTATGTATTAGTAAAAGAATTGATTATATTTTTGAAGTCAAAGTATAACAAAAGCGCTTAACATATGTATATTTTTAATATCATAATTTTTTTAAACGGACTGATTAACTTTATTAATAATTAACAGTTCGTTCTTTTGTATTAAGAAATGTAGTCAGTATATTATTTGCTAAAGTTGCGATACGATTATTTTAAAACGGCTAATCATTTTTAATTAATGATTATATGATGCAACTGTTTAGAAATTCATGATACTTTTCTACAGACGAATATATTATAATTAATTTTAGTTCGTTTAATATTAAGATAATTCTGACATTTAAAATGAGATGTCATCCATTTTCTTAATTAAGCTTGAAAACAAACATTTATGAATCCACAATGAATGTGATAAGATTAACAACATATTATAATGTTATTGCGGAAGTATGAAAGGAGCGAGTGTGTATGAGATATCTAACTTCTGGAGAATCACATGGACCTCAATTAACAGTTATTGTCGAAGGTATACCAGCAAATTTAGAAATTAAAGTTGAAGATATTAATAAAGAAATGTTCAAGCGTCAAGGTGGTTATGGTCGTGGCCGACGCATGCAAATTGAGAAAGATACAGTAGAAATAGTATCAGGCGTTAGAAATGGTTATACATTAGGTAGTCCAATTACTATGGTTGTAACCAATGATGACTTTACGCATTGGAGAAAAATTATGGGAGCAGCTCCAATAAGTGAAGAAGAACGTGAAAATATGAAACGTACTATTACAAAACCAAGACCTGGTCATGCAGATTTGGTTGGAGGTATGAAATATAATCATCGTGATTTACGAAATGTGCTAGAGCGATCATCTGCTAGAGAAACAGCAGCTCGAGTTGCAGTCGGTGCCTTATGTAAAGTGTTATTACAACAGTTAGATATCGATATATACAGTCGTGTTGTTGAAATAGGTGGAATTAAAGATAAAGATTTTTATGATTCAAAAACATTTAAAGCAAATCTTGATCGTAATGATGTTCGTGTAATTGATGACAGTATCGCACAAGCAATGCGAGATAAAATTGACGAAGCTAAAAACGATGGTGATTCAATAGGGGGAGTAGTTCAAGTTGTAGTTGAAAATATGCCTGTTGGTGTAGGTAGTTATGTACATTATGATCGTAAATTAGATGGAAGAATAGCACAGGGTGTCGTTAGTATTAATGCATTTAAAGGTGTAAGTTTTGGAGAAGGATTTAAAGCAGCTGAAAAGCCTGGTAGCGAAATTCAAGACGAAATTCTCTACAATACTGAATTGGGCTATTATCGTGGGTCAAATCACTTAGGTGGTTTAGAAGGCGGTATGTCAAATGGAATGCCAATTATCGTTAATGGTGTAATGAAACCAATTCCAACGTTATATAAACCATTAAATTCAGTAGACATTAATACTAAAGAAGACTTTAAAGCAACAATTGAACGTTCTGATAGTTGTGCTGTTCCTGCAGCAAGTATCGTCTGCGAACATGTCGTAGCATTTGAAATTGCGAAAGCATTATTGGAAGAATTCCAATCAAATCATATTGAGCAACTTAAACAACAAATTATTGAGCGCAGACAATTAAATATTGAGTTTTAACAACAAGAACAATTGAGGTGTAATCATGAAATTACAAACAACATACCCTTCAAATAATTATCCAATATATGTTGAACGCGGTGCAATTGACCATATTAGCACGTATATTGATCAGTTTGATCAAAGTTTTATATTAATTGATGAATATGTAAATCAATATTTTGCGAATAAATTTGATGATATTTTATCATATGAAAATGTGCATAAAGTCATTATTCCAGCAGGTGAAAAGACAAAAACATTTCATCAATATCAAGAAACATTAGAGTATATTTTATCCCATCATGTGACTCGTAATACAGCAATTATTGCTGTTGGTGGTGGTGCAACTGGTGATTTTGCAGGATTTGTAGCAGCAACACTATTAAGAGGTGTCCATTTTATACAAGTTCCTACAACGATTTTGGCGCATGATTCTAGTGTTGGCGGTAAAGTGGGTATTAACTCAAAACAAGGTAAAAACCTTATCGGTGCATTTTATCGTCCAACTGCTGTGATTTATGATTTAGACTTTTTAAAGACGTTACCATTTGAGCAAATATTAAGTGGCTATGCAGAAGTTTATAAGCATGCGTTATTGAATGGTGAATCAACGACGCAAGAAATCGAACAGCACTTTAAAGATAGAGAGATATTACAGTCATTAAATGGTATGGATAAATATATTGCTAAAGGTATTGAAACGAAGCTGGATATTGTTGTTGCAGATGAAAAAGAACAAGGTGTACGTAAATTTTTAAATTTAGGTCATACATTTGGGCATGCTGTTGAATACTATCATAAAATACCTCATGGTCATGCAGTGATGGTTGGCATTATCTATCAATTTATAGTTGCGAATGCTTTGTTTGATTCTAAGCATGAAATTAATCATTATATTCAATATTTAATACAACTCGGTTATCCTTTAGACATGATAACTGACTTGGATTTTGAAACGTTATACGAATATATGCTAAGTGATAAAAAGAATGATAAGCAAGGTGTACAAATGGTCTTGATTAGACAATTTGGAGATATCGTTGTACAACATGTTGATCAACTAACATTACAACATGCATGTGAACAATTAAAAACATATTTTAAGTAGGTGAATGAAATGGTAAATGAACAAATCATTGATATTTCAGGTCCGTTAAAGGGCGAAATAGAAGTGCCGGGCGATAAGTCAATGACACACCGTGCAATCATGTTGGCGTCGCTAGCTGAAGGTGTATCTACTATATATAAGCCACTACTTGGCGAAGATTGTCGTCGTACGATGGACATTTTCCGACTGTTAGGTGTAGAAATCAAAGAAGATGATGAAAAATTAGTTGTGACTTCCCCAGGATATCAATCTTTTAACACGCCACATCAAGTATTGTATACAGGTAATTCTGGTACGACAACACGATTATTGGCAGGTTTGTTAAGTGGTTTAGGTATTGAAAGTGTTTTGTCTGGCGATGTTTCAATTGGTAAAAGGCCAATGGATCGTGTCTTGAGACCATTGAAACTTATGGATGCGAATATTGAAGGTATTGAAGATAATTATACACCATTAATTATTAAGCCATCTGTCATAAAAGGTATAAATTATCAAATGGAAGTTGCAAGTGCACAAGTAAAAAGTGCCATTTTATTTGCAAGTTTGTTTTCTAAGGAACCGACCATCATTAAAGAATTAGATGTAAGTCGAAATCATACTGAGACGATGTTCAAACATTTTAATATTCCAATTGAAGCAGAAGGGTTATCAATTAATACAACCCCTGAAGCAATTCGATACATTAAACCTGCAGATTTTCATGTTCCTGGCGATATTTCATCTGCAGCGTTCTTTATTGTTGCAGCACTTATCACACCAGGAAGTGATGTAACAATTCATAATGTTGGAATCAATCCAACACGTTCAGGTATTATTGATATTGTTGAAAAAATGGGCGGTAATATCCAACTTTTCAATCAAACAACTGGTGCTGAACCTACTGCTTCTATTCGTATTCAATACACACCAATGCTTCAACCAATAACAATCGAAGGAGAATTAGTTCCAAAAGCAATTGATGAACTGCCTGTAATAGCATTACTTTGTACACAAGCAGTTGGCACGAGTACAATTAAAGATGCCGAGGAATTAAAAGTAAAAGAAACAAATAGAATTGATACAACGGCTGATATGTTAAACTTGTTAGGGTTTGAATTACAACCAACTAATGATGGATTGATTATTCATCCGTCAGAATTTAAAACAAATGCAACAGTTGATAGTTTAACTGATCATCGAATAGGAATGATGCTTGCAGTTGCTTCTCTACTTTCAAGCGAGCCTGTCAAAATCAAACAATTTGATGCTGTAAATGTATCATTTCCAGGATTTTTACCAAAACTAAAGCTTTTAGAAAATGAGGGATAATATAAAATGGAAGATATCTATAAATTAATAGACGATATCAATCTACAAAAACTAGAAAATTTAGACTCTCGTGTTAATGAAGCAATAACTACTGACAACGATGACGCATTATTTATTCTAGGAGAGACACTTTACAATTTTGGATTAATGCCACAAGGTTTGGAAGTATTTCGCGTGTTATATCACAAATATCCAGACGAAAGTGAATTGCTGATTTATTTTATTGAAGGTTTAATGTCTGAAAATCAAACTGACGAAGCGTTAGAATATTTAAGTTATGTTGAACCATCACCTGAAAAGTTGATGTTAGAAGCAGATTTATATCAACAAATTAATATGATGGAAGTTGCTATTGCTAAATTACAAGAAGCACTTGAACTAGAGCCAAATGATCCAATAATCCATTTTGCATTGGCTGAAATGTTATATTATGATGGTCAATATTTACGTGCTACCTCTGAATACGAAACCGTTTTAGAAACTGGTGAATATCAAGTTAATGGTGTAAACTTATTCTCTCGTATGGCAGATTGTAGTTTACAAAGTGGTAACTATAGTGATGCGATTCGCTTATACGATGAAATTAATGAAGATGAAATGACTTCAGAAGATTATCTCAAAAAAGCCATTTCTTACGATAAAAATGACATCACTCAAGAAGCAATTAAAATAATGACTACATTACTTTCTAAAGATCCTGATTATATTCAAGGCTACTTGTATTTACAATCATTATATGAAAATGAAAAAAATTATCCAGATGCCATTGAGACGGGTAAAGAAGGATTACGACTAAGTCAATTTTATAAAGAGTTAATGTATACAACTGGATGTTTGGAAATAGAACACGGCGATGCTAATGAAGGTGTATTATTGTTAAGACAAGCATTAGAGGTTGATAATGCTTACCAAGAACCTTTATTGATTTTAAGCGATTTATATCGTAATGAAGAAGATTATGAAGCAATCATTGAATTATTAACATATGTAGATGAAGAAGATTTGGATCCTACATTCATGTGGCATTTAGCGTTCGCCTATGGTCAAGAAGAGCGAGATAAAGAAGCTCAACATTTCTTTGAATTAGCATATCCAACGATGAAAACAAATATTGATTTTATGAGTGATTATTATTTCTATTTAACTGAAATTGGTCAAAAGGAACAAGCAATTACTATTTTAAATCAATTGTTGGAACTAGAGCCAAGTAACGAAAATTGGCATGACGAATTATCAAGATTGCAATCTTAAAATGGGGTATTTGATGTCAGAGACACTCAATCAAATTAAAGAAAGTTTTATTGAATATTTACTTTTTCAATATCGATTTAAGTCGCGTATTGCAGTTTGGGTGCTTAACTATATAAAAGTGAATGAGGCGAAATTGGCAAACATTCATTTTGTAGATACAAAAATTAATCATCATGAAACATTAGAAATTGCAGAAGTGGGAAGTCACGCTTCTGCAATTCAATTTACTAAGCGTAATATAAAGTTAATGAATACAAATGAAATATTTGATTATATCGCTAATCATAACTGTGCTTTTGATATTCAAATTCACTTCGCAAACGTGTCAAAGCGTGAGCAAAGGCTAGATGATTTAATAGTTGCTCAACTAACGGAATCGCCCAGTTATCAAACTTATCTTCATGACTTAAATAGTATGGCTATAGATCGGCATAAACATGCGTTATTAATAGATTACTTGTTACACAATATTGATTTAAGTTTACAGATGAATGAAAAGCAACGTTTTTATCAACTAACGCAAATTTTAAATACACTCAAGCTAGTAAATAAACATAATCAATTTGAGGACTTAGCAGATGACGATTAATACATTTTGGCAATATACACTTTATCAACGTTCTTGGTTAATGATGCTACTCATTTGTAATATATTAGGGATGATTTATGGTTATATATGGTATGGTGAACAATTAAGTCATACGCCGTGGCATTTTAAGATTTTTGTTCCAGATAGCCCAACTGCAATATTATTCTTAGTTATTTCTATCTCAATGATATTAATCCAAAAACAAAATAGTATTATCGATGCACTGGCATTTGTAACATTATTCAAATATGGGATTTGGGCAGTTATTATGAATATATTATTTATTATTGAACAAGGTGATATTACAGTAAATGGCCTGATATTAATGTTTTCCCACAGTATAATGGCCGTTCAGGCAATTTACTTCTATCCTAGGTTTAAACGTTCTATGATTGGAATCAGTGTAGCGATGACTTGGGTATTTTTGAATGATTATATTGACTATTTTCACCTTCAATTTCCATATTATGATTTTATAACTACACATGTGTGGCAAATTGGTGTATTATCATGTTGTCTGAGTGTTTTTGGACTTTTGCTTTATATTGAATTAAACAAATTATTAAAGTGTAAATGATTTGATAAAAACGGCAAATGACAGTAAAATATTTATAAAGGAGAGTGAGTTTATTGTCTTCAATTTTTACTATGATAATTTATTTCGTAATATTAATGGTGCTTCCTTTATGGGCACAACACAAAGTTAAATCTAACTATGAGAAATATTCACAAGTTAGATCAACTAGTGGTAAAACGGGTCGTGAAGTTGCATTAGAAATTTTACATGCAAACGGTATTTATGATGTCGAAGTTGTTAAAGGTGAAGGATTCTTAACAGATCATTACGATCCTAAAAAGAAAGTTGTTTCACTATCTCCTGCAAACTATGACAGACCATCAGTTGCTGGAACTGCAATTGCAGCCCACGAAGTTGGTCATGCCATTCAAGATCACCAAGGATATTGGTTCTTAAGATTCAGAGCAGCATTAGTACCTGTTGCAAACCTAGGGAGTTCATTAAGTTATATGATCATCATGTTAGGTATTATCTTAACAGCGATAGGTAGTGCATTTGGTTCAACTGCTTTATGGATTGGTGCTGGTTTAATGTCATTAGCGGTATTATTCTCAATTGTTACGTTACCAGTTGAGTTTGATGCGAGTTCAAGAGCGATGAAACAAATTACGGCATTGAACATTGTAAATGAAAAAGAATACAAGCATGCGCGTAAAGTATTATCTGCAGCAGCAATGACTTATGTTGCAGCAACTGCTGTCGCTGTAGCAGAGCTTGTACGTATCATTTTGCTTGCGCGTTCAAGTGATTAATCTTATAGATTAACAATTAACTTAAATTAGACACTTATTAACTAGCTAATCACATTTTGTGTGGTTGCTAGTTTTTTTGTGCTTATTTTTCTAATGGTAGATTATTCACTATATTATTTTATTGTAGTAGTACGTATCATAAAGTTATAATCCCATTTTCAATTGATTTAATTTAGTTAGGAATGCATTACATTTATATAAACTGAATTATTAAACTTCTAAAATAAACAACTTGTCATCTAGTTTAGCTAGAGTCAGTAGATTGCACTAAACATGCATGAGACTTCAAATTGATATATACTATATTAGAAATGCAATATAAGGAGAACGTAGAAATGAAATCAATGGTAGAAATGCAACGTGAAGTTGATGAATATATTGGACAATTTAAAACAGGATATTTTTCACCATTAGCTAACTTAGCTAGATTGACTGAAGAAGTGGGCGAACTTGCACGTGAAATAAATCATACCTATGGTGAAAAAAAGAAGAAAGATTCAGAGGAAGCAAATACGATTAAAGCAGAATTAGGTGATAATTTATTTGTGTTGTTATGTTTAGCGAATTCAATGGGAATAGATATGACAGAGAGCTTTAATGAAACTATGGAAAAGTTTAATACAAGAGATAAAAATCGATTCGAAAGAAAGTGAATATAAAAATATATGCTTTATTTGGATTTGATTAAGATTAAAAACATCCATCAATGAATTGCATCGCATGAAATCATATTATTTTTAAAGTAAATATAACTAGATAAATGAATATATATACAACACCTGTTTTTTAGATATTTGAAATTATAAACTCAACATTACTATAAACTTAAATTTAAACAATTATCTACGCATCGAGAATAATAGAGAGAAATAGAAAGAAAGGATGGGCAAGCGAATGAAGATAGGTATAACATGTTACCCGTCCATGGGTGGTTCTGGAATTATTGCCACAGAATTAGGAATTAAATTAGCAGAGCGAGGTCACGAAGTACATTTTATCACTTCAAATATCCCGTTTAGAATAAGAAAACCATTACCGAATATGATTTTTCATCAAGTTGAAGTGAATCAATATGCAGTATTTCAGTATCCACCGTATGATATTACGTTAAGTACTAAAATCGCTGAAGTTATTAAAGAATATGGTCTTGATTTGTTGCATATGCACTATGCTGTACCTCATGCAATTTGTGGGATTTTAGCTCGTGAGATGTCAGGTAAAGATATAAAAATTATGACAACGCTACACGGTACTGATATTACTGTTTTGGGCTATGATCATTCACTCCAAGGTGCAATTAAATTTGGCATTGAAAAAAGTGATATTGTGACAAGTGTGAGTAAATCTTTAGCACAAGAAACACATGAAATTATTGAAACTAACAAAGAAATTATACCGATTTATAATTTTGTACGTGAAAATGAGTTTCCAACTAAACATAACACAGCATTAAAATCACAATTTGGTATAGCACCAGATGAAAAAGTGTTAATACATGTATCGAATTTTAGACAAGTAAAACGCATAGATACTATTATAGAAACATTTGCAAAAGTACGTGAAAAGATACCTAGTAAATTAATTTTACTTGGAGATGGTCCTGAATTAGTGCCAATGCGTCAATTGACGAAAGAGTTAAACGTAGAAGAGGATGTTTTATTTTTAGGGAAACAAGATTGCGTAAGTGAATTTTACCAATTATCTGACTTAGTATTATTATTAAGTGAAAAAGAAAGCTTTGGACTAACTTTACTTGAGGCTATGAAAACAGGCGTCGTTCCAATTGGTTCAAATGCCGGTGGAATTAAAGAGGTTATTAAACATGGTGAAACTGGATTTGTCGTAGATGTGGGTGATTGTGATTCAGCGAGTGACTATGCTATCCGATTACTTGAAGATAAGGTGTTATACAACAAACTTCAGAAAAACATGCTAGCAGATATTGCTGAACGTTTTGGATCAGAACTTATTACAGATCAATATGAGTATTATTATCAAAAAATGCTAAATGAGCATAACAAAAGTAAAGGCGAGTAATAATATGGATAAATCATTATTTGAACAGGCAAGGCCTATATTAGAACAAATTCAAGACAATGGTTTTGAAGCATATTATGTAGGTGGCTCTGTAAGAGATTATGTCATGGGAAGAAATATTCATGATATAGATATCACAACAAGTGCAACGCCGGATGAAATAGAATCTATCTTTAGTCATACGATACCTGTAGGTAAAGAACATGGCACGATAAATGTAGTTTTTAATGATGAAAATTATGAAGTGACAACATTCCGGGCTGAAGAAGATTATGTCGATCACCGTAGACCAAGTGGTGTTACATTTGTTCGTGATTTATACGAAGATTTGCAACGACGAGATTTCACGATGAATGCGATAGCAATGGATACAGCATACAAATTGTATGATTATTTTGATGGTCAACAAGATATTAATAATCGAATAATAAGAACTGTAGGTATAGCTGAGGAACGATTCCAAGAAGATGCTTTACGTATGATTCGATGTTTAAGGTTCCAGTCACAATTATCATTTGATATTGCAACGGAAACATTCGAAGCGATGCGTATACAAATGGCAGATATTAAATTTTTATCAATTGAGCGTATAGTGATTGAACTAACTAAATTAATGCGAGGTATTAATGTTGAAAAGAGTTTTAATCATTTAAAATCGCTGAAAGCATTTAATTATATGCCGTATTTCGAACATCTTGATATGAATCAAATTAATGTAACTGAAGCAATTGATTTAGAATTGTTGATTGCTATAGTATCAGTTAAATTTGATATTAATTACTCATTGAAGCCTTTAAAGCTAAGTAACCGACAAGTAAAAGATATCAATCAATATATTCAAATTATGAATGCATTACCAAGTATTATTACAAAAGAACAATTAAAAATGTTTGTTTATGATTATGATACGCATCTCATTAAAAATGTAATGGTTGCAGCAGACGTGATAAAGGCAAATGATATTCAAGGACATGAACCATTAATCGTTAACCTTCAAACGATTGATGAAACATTACATCGTTTACCTATGCATAATAGAAAAGACATGATGGTTAATGGCGGTGTACTTATGGCACATTTAAATGCCAAAAGTGGTCCGTGGTTAAAAGATGTGCTAAGACAAATTGAGATAGCGATTGTAACAGGTAAAGTAAGCAACGAAGAAACTGAAATTTTGAAATGGGTGGATAATCATGTCAAAATATAGTCAAGATGTACTTCAATTACTCTATAAAAATAAACCGAATTATATATCTGGACAAAGCATTGCGGAATCACTTAATATATCGCGCACTGCAGTAAAAAAAGTGATTGACCAATTAAAGTTAGAGGGATGTAAAATAGATTCAGTAAATCATAAAGGGCATTTATTACAACAGCTCCCAGATATTTGGTATCAAGGTATAATAGACCAATATACAAAAAGTTCTGCTTTGTTTGATTTTAGTGAAGTATACGATTCAATAGATTCTACACAACTTGCTGCGAAAAAGTCACTTGTTGGAAATCAATCTTCATTTTTTATCTTGAGTGATGAACAAACGAAAGGTCGTGGGCGATTTAATAGACATTGGAGTTCTTCAAAAGGGCAAGGACTTTGGATGTCTGTCGTGTTAAGACCTAACGTTGCATTCTCAATGATATCTAAATTTAATTTATTTATTGCATTAGGGATAAGAGATGCGATTCAACATTTTAGTCAAGATGAAGTCAAAGTGAAATGGCCGAATGATATATATATTGATAATGGTAAAGTGTGTGGTTTCTTAACTGAAATGGTTGCTAATAATGATGGTATAGAAGCAATAATATGTGGTATAGGTATTAATTTGACGCAACAACTAGAAAACTTTGATGAAAGTATTAGACATAGAGCAACAAGTGTACAATTACATGATAAAAATAAATTAGATAGATATC
>NZ_JACYVY010000028.1:0-21338 GCF_017151825.1 Staphylococcus sp. EG-SA-18 | reverse complement strand
AAACTAAGTCATTAAGATTTAATTTACCATTTCTAATATTTTGACTCCTTAAAAATGGTATGCCTTTGTTTGTATAGTTTTCACTTCCACCTTTGGGAGTCTTTCCACTACCTATTTTGGTAGTAAGATTCCCTAACTTCTTCTCTTCCCATTCGCCCTCAAATCCTGGGAATCTCAACTCTGGCACATTTTTCGTTTGTGTATTACTCATCTTTCAACACCCCAAGTTCTTTCAGGTATGCATTGATTTCTTGTTCAATTTCTGCGATTTCTTTGTCGATATTTTTCAAATCTTGTTGGACTTGATCTAAATCAATTGGTGCTTCTTCTTCGAATGTATCAACATATCGCGGTATGTTTAAGTTGTAATCGTTATCGGCGATCTCTTGTAATGTCGCGCTGTAGCTATATTTATCAATCGTTGCTTTACGCTTATATGTGTCTATAATACGTTCGACTTGGGCATCGCTTAAATGGTTTTGATTTTTTCCTTTTTCAAAATCATTGGATGCATCGATAAATAGTACGTTGTCGTCTTGTTGGCGACATTTTTTAAATACTAAAATACATGTTGGAATACTTGTCCCATAGAAAATATTGGCTGGTAACCCAATCACGGCTTCTAAGTAGTTCTTTTCTTCTATTAAATAGCGACGAATCACACCTTCTGCGGCACCACGGAATAATACACCATGTGGGAGTACGACTGCCATGGTACCTTCATCGTCTAGGTAATGTACCATGTGTTGAATAAAGGCAAAGTCTGCTTTGGATTTTGGCGCAAGCTTGCCGTAACCACTGAATCGTTCATCATTTTCAAATTTTGAATCTGCTGTCCATTTCGCACTGTATGGTGGGTTCGCAATAACCGCATCAAATGTATTGCCTAAAAAGGCTGGATTTTCCAATGTGTCATCATTACGGATCTCGAAGTTCTCATAACGCACATCATGTAATAACATATTCATGCGTGCTAAGTTGTATGTAGTATTGTTACGTTCTTGTCCGAAATAACGATACACTTGCGTTTCTTTACCAACACGTAACAACAATGAACCGGAACCACATGTTGGGTCGTACACGTGACGTAATTTATCTTTACCGTCTGTGACAATCTTCGCCAGTATCTTAGATACTTGTTGTGGTGTATAGAACTCGCCTGCTTTTTTACCCGCTGTCGCCGCAAAGCGCCCGATTAGGAATTCATATGCATCACCTAACATATCAATTTCCATGTCACTGTGAACGAATGGTAAGTCGTCAAGATTAACCATGACTTTAGAGATTAAAGCAGTACGTTCTTTGACATTGTTACCTAGTCGCGTTGAACTCAAATCCATATCGCTGAACAGCCCGATAAAGTCATTTTCACTTTCTTCACCTAATGTAGATGTTTCAACTTTGCGAATCGCCGTCGCTAGATGTTCTATATCGAAATCTTGCGTTTCAATTTCACGAATCATCGCACTGAATAAATCTTGTGGCTCAATGAAGTAACCGACTTGATCAATTAATTCTGCTTTTAAGTCTTCACGATATTCTTCATCTGCCCATGCTTCTTGATACGTGATGTCTTCACCTGACAAGGCATCTGCATATTCTTGTTCGGCTTTTTCAGATAAGAAGCGATAGAAAATCAAGCCTAAAATGTAATTACGGAATTCACTCGCATCCATGTTCCCTCTTAAATCATTCGCAATCGACCATAATTTTTTATGTAATTCAGCTTGTTGCTGACGTTGTTTTTCAGTAATAGACATGTGATTCCTCCGCCTTTGCATAAGTAATTTATCTCTTTGTGTAATAGATTTATTATAACATTTGGTTATGTTGCGATGTTGATAATTTGGATGTTGGTGGTGGAAATTTTGAGTTTTAGTGGCGCAATTGTTATTGAAAAATTTTATAGAAATGTTGTAGCTTTCAAATGCTTTCAAAATCATTTATATTCTTAATGATGTCAAAAAGTTGTTCATTCATACATAAATAAAACCAATCAACAATTGAGTTGGTGAAAATCAATCGTTGATTGGCTTTGATGCATATTAAATAATGCAATATATATTAATAAATGTTAGTTATAGTATATTTTGTCAGGATTGGGTGAATGTCTAAGTTTTAATTATTTATCTAAATTATCTGCAATGAATTTCTTAATTTCAGGAGAGAAATAAACAGCAAATCCTCTTGTGCTTTCACCTGATGGCTTATTACCGGCATAGATTACACCAATAGCTTCGTGTTTACTATTTAATATAGGTGAACCAGAGCTACCAGGCTGAATAATTGCATCCGATGACACTATATTCCCATTCACTGATAATACTTTACCAGTTGATTCATACATTTGTAGTTTATTTCCATTAGGATTTGGATAACCAATGACTGATATAGGTTCATTTTCTTTAGCTTCTGATGCTATATTAAATTTACTAGTGAAATCTTTGAATTTTCTACCTTTTGGTTGTGTTGATTTTTCTTCAACTTGTACAACCGCAATATCTTCTTTACCAGGATAATCTACAATCTTAGTAACTTTATAAAGTCCACCACCGTTATTATAAAAACCATTAGGATGTGCTTTGATTTCATCACCGACTTTCATGTGATAGGTAACATGTTTATTGGTAATGATTGTATGATTTCCAACTACAAATCCTGTTCCAGCGCCCATCCATGTAACACCACTGTATGGTGCAACATTTGTATTTGTAATTTGTTTAACAGTATTTTCGGCTTTGGCTGTTTGTTGAATACCTTCAACCATTGTTGTGCCGACACCAGTTATTGATGTTAAAATCGTCAATGCTGCAATACTTTTGATGATTATATTTTTATTCATTTTTCTGCTCCTCTAAGTATTTGTATAATTATAATGTTAGCTTTTTTAAGTTTTATTTTTTTTAATCATTTCGAATAAATGGAATCACAGAGATGATTTGAATTGTTGAGTTTGTTGTTAATTTTTAAAATCATTTATCTATGTAAGGATTTATTTATCTGTGTTATCTGCAATGAATTTCTTAATTTCAGGAGAGAAATAAACACCATATCCTTTTGTACTTTTATTTCCAGGGCCGTTTCCACCAAAGTGAACACCTACAACTTCGTATTTACTGTTAAATACAGCTGAACCTGAGTTGCCTGGTTCTACGAAAGCATCAGTAATAATCATGTTGCCTTTAACTGACAGCACTTTTCCTGTTGACTCATACATTTGAAATTTATTTATATATGGTTCTGGATAGCCAACAATTGAAATGCGTTCATTTTCTTTAGCTTCTGATGCTATTTTTAAAATGCCTGTGTAATCTTTAAAATTCCTGTTTTTTGGATGAACAGCTTTATCTTCCACATGTAGAATGGCAATATCTTCTTGACCTGAATAACGGACAATTTTTTTAACTTTATAAAATCCGCCATTATTATATTCACCATTGGGATGCGCTATAATATGTGCACCAATTTCCATACCTGCAACGACATGCTTGTTGGTAACAATTGTATTTTTACCGACAATGAAACCTGTTCCAGATCCTATCGAAACGACACCATTGTATGGTGCTACATTAGTATTTTTGATTAGTTTCACATTATGTTCAGCTTTAGCCGTTTGTTGAATACCCTCAACCACTGTTGTGCCGACGCCAGTCACTGATGTTAAAATCGTCAATGCTGCAATACTTTTGATGATTATATTTTTATTCATTTTTGTGCTCCTCTAAGTATTCGTATAAATATAAGGTTAGGTTTTTGAAGTTTTATTTTTTAAATCATTTCGAATAAATAGAATCACAGAGATATTTAAAATTGTTGATTTTGTTGTTAATTTCTAAAAATCATTTATCAATGTATGGATGGATGATTTATTTATCTAAATTATCTGCAATAAATTTCTTAATTTCAGGAGAGAAATAAACAGCAAATGACCTTGTACTTTCACCTGTTGGTTTATCACTAGCATACATAACACCAATTGCTTCTCGCTTACTATTTAATATAGGTGAACCAGAGCTGCCAGGTTGGACAACCGCATCAGATGTCACTATATTTCCATTCACTGATAGTACTTTACCAGTTGATTCATACATTTGTAGTTTATTTCCATTAGGATTTGGATAACCAATGACTGATATAGGTTCATTTTCTTTAGCTTCTGATGCTATATTAAATTTGCTAGTGAAATCTTTGAATTTTCTACCTTTTGGTTGCGTTGATTTTTCTTCAACTTGTACGACCGCAATATCTTCTTTACCAGGATAATCTACAATCTTAGTAACTTTATAAAGTCCACCACCGTTATTATAAAAACCATTAGGATGTGCTTTGATTTCATCACCGACTTTCATGTGATAAGTAACATGTTTATTGGTAATGATTGTATGATTCCCAACTACAAATCCTGTTCCAGCGCCCATCCATGTAACACCACTGTATGGTGCAACATTCGTGTTGGTAATTAATTTCACACTATTTTCTGCTTTGGCTGTTTGTTGAATACCATCAACCACTGTTGTGCCGACACCAGTTATTGATGTTAAAATCGTCAATGCCGCAATACTTTTGATGATTATATTTTTATTCATTTTTGTGCTCCTCTGTTTATTCATGATGCTTTTGATATAGACGTTTTTTTATGTTATATTCGACCGATGTTTTTCATTAAAATTATTGAACACATGCTCATGGTGTATATTTAAATTTGTTTATTGTTCAATGTGCTTTTGAATAAAATCTTTGATTTGAGGCGTAAAGTATACGGCACCATTATATTCAGAACCAATTTTTCCAATACCGCCATACACCACACCTATGACCTCATTGTTAGAATTTAGAACTGGTGATCCTGAATTCCCGGGTTCAATGTATGCATCAAAATTTAAAATATTGTCTTTGATTCTTTTTATAGTTCCTGTAGATTCAAACTGTTTAAAACTATTTTGAGCAGGTAATGGGTAACCAATAACTTTAATTTTGTCATCAACTTTAGCATCTTTCGCAAAATTTAATGCTTGGACATTTTCATTAAAATTAAAGCCTTTTGGTCCACGTTCAACTGCTTGTTCTTCAATATTCATGACAGAGATGTCTTCATCACCCGGATAATCAGAAATGCTTTTAATTTTATATATACCACCATTTCCTTTGTCACCGTCTGGATGGGCAGTAATTCTATCGCCAACTTTATAATCTTTTGATACATGTTTATTGGTGATAATTGTATTTTTTCCAATTACAAAACCTGTCGCATCTTTAAATGAAACGACGCCATTATATGGAAAAATATTTGTATCTTTAACTTGCGTAACATTCTTCTCTGCATTTGCTATTTGTTGTGTCTCTTCAACGACTGCAGCATTTATTCCAGTTGCTGAGGTTAGAATGGCTAATGCTGCCATGCTTTTAATGACTATATTTTTATTCATTTTCAAGCTCCTTTACAATTCGAGATATGTTGCAACGCTCGTTTAAAGTCAATTTGTTTATTTATCTATGTTTTCTGCAATGAATTTTTTAATTTCTGGTGTAAAGTAGACGCCATATGCATTTCTGTTATCATCATTTTTTACATCAGAAGCAAAATGAATACCAACTAATTCGTTGTTGCTGTTTAATACAGGTGATCCAGAGTTTCCGCTTTCAGTATGCGCTGAATATACAATACTGCTACCTTCTACTGACATCACAGGGCCAGTTGACTCATATAAAACATATTTATTTTTGTATGGGTGTGGATAACCAATCACTTTAATTCGCTCACCAGCTTTAGCCCCTGCCGCATATTTGAATGGCGTTACATTATCATTAAAATTAAAGCCTTTTGGTCCACGTTCTATTGCACGCTCTTCAACTTGAATGACTGATACATCTTCTTTACCTGGATAATTAATAATCTTTTTAATCGAATAAATACCACCATTACCTTTATCACTATTTGGATGTGCAGTAATTCTATCGCCCACTTTGTAATTTTTCGACACATGTTTATTTGTTAAAATAGTATTCTTTCCAACTACAAATCCAGTTGCACTTTTAAAAGCAACTACACCAGTATATGGAAAAATATTTGTATCTTTAACTTTTGTGACATTATTTTCTGCTTTGGCAGTTTGTTGTACTTCCTCAACCAATGTTATTCCAATACCTGTTACAGATGTTAAAATTGTTAATGCTGCTAAACTCTTGATGACTACGTTTTTGTTCATTTTAAGTTCCTCTTTTTTAATTATTTTGATATCTAGATACATAATTCAGTATATTTAGTTAATTATGTAACCGTTTTCTTAATCACTCTTTAAAAAATCAACTTCACGAATGAATTGATGATACTTATTTTTCAATATTATTTTGAATAAATTCTTTTAATTGTGGTGTGAAATAAACACCGAAATTCTTTTCAGATTCATCTTTTCCACTACCTGCATATAAAATACCAATCAGTTCATGTTTAGAATTCAATACAGGAGATCCTGAATTACCTGGTTGTGCATACGCATCAAATTCCATAAACGTTCCACTGATATGGTTAATCGTTCCTGTCGATTCAAACATTTTATATTTTGTTTGTGCACCCTTTGGATAACCAATAACAGAAATTCTATCTTTCACTTTTGCTCCGTCTGCAAATTTTGTATAACTAACGTTCTTATTAAAATTCAAACCTTCTGTACTTGTTTCATGAACATGAACTATCGCAAGGTCTTCTTTTCCGGGATATTCTACAATGTCTTTAACGTCGTAGTTTCCTCCGCCTTTACCTTTACTCGAATGATGTGCTGATACTCTATTTTTAAAAATATCATTACTTTTAGCGATATGTTTGTTAGTTACGATTGTATTTTTACCAACAACTACACCAGTACCACCCACAAATGCTACCACTGAATTGTATGGTTCCTTAGTTGCATCGGTAATTTCTTTGACATTCTTTTCTGCTTTGGCAATTGAATGAGGCTGATTAGAAATATTTTCAGCAAAACCAAGAGATGTTAAAATAGTTAAAGCAGTTAAACCTTTAACCATTACATTTTCATTCATATTTTACCTCCTTCCAAATTTATTTTTATAGTTAATGTATCTAGATACACATTTACTATATACATTTTAAATAAAAATATTAATTAAATATTAATTAACCACTTATTAACGTTTTATTAAATTATTTTACATTAATTGACTTATTTATTTAAATATGCTTAAAACTCAATATCACGCAATTAAAATTGACTTTTTAGGATTATTTTGGTCTTAAATATTAATTATTGAATTAAAATTGTAATATTTATTCGGAAATTAGGTGATTGAAAATATATGGCGGAATGGTGAACAATTCATGTATTTATAATCTTTCACTTTACTATGTATTGTGTTTAACAACATTATTAGCGATTAGTTCCCCTATTATTTATGACAATATGCAGTCAATCAATGAAACATGTATGTATGAGTATATTTGGAACTAGTAATGTATTGTTAAATATTGAAGATGATTGAATTATGGAATTTTTTTCGAGATATGTTATTTCGGGGATCAGATTTTGCGATTTTGCCTTGGATAGAGTAGTTGCGATTTGTAAATACGTTTTTCAGGTTCGATTCAATTTCGTTGTTAAGATAATATGGATTAGTTTCACTGACATGTTGATGCATGTCTTTTTTGTTCTGATAAAGTATAAAATGTTTACTTAACATTACTTAGTATGACACCTGCTAATTCAAACATTATTTGAGACATTCTTTTCAAATTAATTATAAATTTTTACCTATAGACTAGTTTGATATTTATCTACATCTCAAAATTCTCATCAACAATCTTTCACATCCAACATTTTTACTTTAGTTTTTATAATTCAAAACAACAAAACTATGTTAAAAAATTATTCTATTTTTTAGTTAATAGATAGTTAATATATTTTTGATATTTAGTTAATTGTTCTTTTAAAAAATTATTATTATATTTTCATTGTAAACGTTTACAATATAAAAAAAGGAGCAATAAAAATGAATACAAAATTTTTAGGTAAAACATTAGTAGCAAGTGCTTTAGTATTAACAACATTAGGAACAGGCTTACATTCTTCATACTTAGGATTAGATACAAATAAAGTTGTTAAAACGGCTAAAGCAGAAGAAAAAATGACAGATGGTCAATTATGGAAAAAAGTTAAAGATTCATTACATGATTCTGATATTATTTTAAGTAACGAGTACGAAACAATCAACGTTACTTATTTATTAAGCAATGGATATTCTAGCAGCGTTTCTGCTCCTGGAAATGATGATGGAGGCCATCTAACACAATCTATAGACTTTAAAGGATTAAAACAAATTGATTTAACTAAGGAAAATGTCTACGATGACTTTAACAAAAAGCTAGATGCTAAAAATACATGGAATTCTCTAACCGAGAAGTTAAAAGGTCTTGGTTTACTACAAAATGGCCAAAAAGTATCTATTTATTCTTCAGATAGCTCTTCTCCAGTCTCGGGTAAAGTGGGAGAAGGAGTAACTAGTGGTGGCGAAAATACTCTAACTAAACGCTTCATCAACAAAATCACAATTGATTAAACCTTAAACTCAAATTTCCTTAATTCATAAAACATTAATAACTAACCCTTTCTTACAAACCACCTAGCCCATAATATATTAAAACGTCATTTTTATTTCAATTAGCGGAAAATAAAAAAACCATTCCGCATTAACTTTGGCAAGTTGGAATGGTTAAAAAAATATTTTAGAAGCCAGCGTTTGGCTTGCTTAGACGACATGTTCGCGCATGTCGTCTTATTTTTACATTTATATAATAACACGCAATTCAATAAAATGTCTAATCAATAAACCTCAATTACATTCAAATTCAAAAACTTTTCACCTAATATTCATCGCTTAAATAAACATTACGTTTAATTAAACAGACATTGTCAATCGCGTCTAATACCCCTGCTGTCCGAAAACAAAATTATTTTGTATTCATATTTAACTGTTCTCTTTCCTCCCTTTTCAACGCAACTAAATTTCTTTTACCGTTAGAGCCCCAATCTTTAATCTTTAATTGTTCTACCGCTCCATTTATTAAATCCTTTAAAGAGTAAAACTGCTAATAGCAACGTGATAATAATATAGATTGCCAATGTTAATGTAACTGGTATACTCCCTTCGATAAACATATAAACGTAACGTGTAGCATATGTGATTGGTAAATAGAACCACGAATGATCTCCAAGCACTTCTAATCCAAAATAAACGTTAAAAATAAACATTAAAACTCCGACAACAATAGCCATTACATCTTTAATGAAAATACTAAAAATAAAAAGTAGCAGTAATATAATTACATTGAAAAACAATGATACGCCTATAAACATAAGTGTTATTTTCATATCATGTGAATGCCACAATAAATTAATTGATGCTAATAGAATACATATGGCTGTAATAGTATAAGTAAAAATCATTGATGCATTTAACCAATTTAGCCTATTAGCTTTTCCTAAAATATGATTAAAGTGACCAATATTTTCTTCAAAATTGATAACTTGATAGACGTTTATAGAAATTAATAGCGATGTAATTGCATTAAAACTCGCTGTAAACAAACTTATTTGTCGACCATTCCATAAATTTACGTTTAAATACCAATTTATAAATAATATAAACAATATGGTTACAATAATGGGTACAAATGTGAGCGCTTGCTTAGAAAATTTCAACTTACATGACTTTAATTCGTTAATTATCATTTTAATCGCCAACTTTTCTTATTATTTAAAAATGTTACTATCGCGAAAATAATGATGCTAACAATAATCGAAATATATAAGGCATTGAGATCATTAAAGTATTTTGAATTATGGTTTACAACTAAACCATTAGGTAGTATACCAAGCGTAATAAGCGGGATTCTCTGCATTATCCCCCACGGCAACACCCAAAATAAACTCTTCAATGTTAAAAACAAGACACAAATGACTGATAATACTAAGTTTATTAATATTGATACGAACACACCAAAGTATCGAGTTAATAAAAAGTTGAGCGGTATCAATGGTAGAGATACTACATACATCAACAATATTGTCACCAATAACAACATAGCATTAACCGGATGTGGATTAATAATTAGGTCACCTATATAAGCAATAATAAATACTAAAAAGCAATGTACCAAAAATGCTATTGATAAAATGAAAATCTTTGCTCTTATTTCTTTTGTAATCGACCAATTATTACTTAAGTAATAATTAAATGATTTATTTCTCATTTCAATTTTAAATAACGAATTACAAGCCATACATAATACAATCGGGATGAAAGCAATTGGCCAAATATTAAATAGTAAAGTTATATATGGTGACACACTATTCGCTGTTCCCGTATTACTTTTGGCGAATAAGACTGTGAAAATAGCAAAACAAAGAAATACCAGCGGACTTATTAATAAAACATACATACTGAAAGAATTTTTAAATTTGATACCTTCTATCTTTAAATGTATCATTTGTAATCACCTTTCGTTATTTTGAAGAATATCTCTTCTAAGTTTTCATCTTTGTTATTTCTTTGCTGATATTTTAGCTCACCCTCATGAATAATACCGATATGATCTGCTAAAACTTGGATTTCAGATAAAATGTGACTTGAAATAATAATACTAGTACCTTGTTCTGTTAATAATTTTAGAAGTTCTCTAAGTTCTTGGATTCCATATGGGTCTAAACCATTAGATGGTTCGTCTAATACTAAAATTTCTGGCTTTTTAATTAATGCCATTGCAATTCCAAGTCTTTGTTTCATACCTAAAGAAAAGTCCTTAACCTTTTTCTTTTTATCGACATTTAAATTGACTAAGCTTAAAACACTATTAATTTCGCTGAAATCAACGCTTTCATTTAAACACACAATTTTCAAATTATCTTGTGCACTTAAATGATTATATGTCGCAGGTGTTTCAATAAGCGAACCAACTTTGTGCAAATCATTTCGTGTCATTGGTCTATTATCTAATTTAATTTCCCCTGAATCTTGTTGAAGTATGCCACATATAATTTTCATAAGTGTCGTTTTACCGGCTCCATTAATACCAAGTAATCCATAAACTTCGTTATTTTCTAAAGTGATATTAATATGCTTTAATACATCTTGATTTTTAAACCGTTTCGAAATGTTTTCAGTAACTAATTTTGCCATAATCAAAAACTCCTTTGATTTATTAACTTGCTTTTTGATTTGCTACATTTAATGCTTTATACACATCAAGCTCACCATGCCCATATCTACTAAATGGTTTATTATTCTTAGATGTCCCATGCTGATATAACAATTCAATCGCTTTATCTGGATGTTTTTCAAGATGATATTTATCAATGATTAAAGCTAGTGCTCCCGAAACTTTAGGTGTGGCTAATGAAGTTCCAGCTTGATAAATATATCTTCCGTTATTGGCAGTAGTTAAAATGTTCTCCTTATGCATATACCCTTCATTCATCCATTTATCCACACCGAATTGATTTAAATAAGCAAATGATCCTCCGGGCGCAGCAATATCTGTATAATTCATACCAAAATTGGAAAACTCAGATAGATTACTCTTTTGATCTGTAGATCCTACTGTAACGACATTGTCCATAGATGCAGGAACATCTTTCACTTCGCCATTACCTTGATATTCACGCTGTAATTTTAGTTTCTGTTTGTCATTGACATCAATACCATCATTACCAGCTGCAGCAACAACGATAGATTTTTTCTTCTTGGCGTAATTGATTGCTTTCTGTAACGCATCGTATTCTACTTTTTCATCTTTTCTAAATGTTTGATGGTCATTTTTGTCCAAAATAATATAACTACCAACACTAATATTAATGACTTGATTTCCATCATTTGCAGCTTGAACAATCGCTTTTGATACCCAAAGCAGTTCTGTTTTTTTACTACCAAACACGCGATACATTGTAAATTTGTTATTCGGTGCAACACCTATTAACTTACCATTAGCACTCGTTTGACCCGACACCATCGTGCCATGTCCTTTCCTATCATTGACATCGTGAACATCACCTGTTTCCTCCGGTTCAGTACCTCTAAAACCGTTTAAAGGTACTAAATTTTTAGAATCAGTCGAGAAATTATTTTTCAAATCGTCATGGTTTTTCATCACACCTGTATCTATGATTGCTATTTTGGTGTTAGCATGTTTTGGCAAATCATCATACGATGCACCATTATTGGTTATTTTATTCATATCCCATTGTCTTGAAAATAATGACTCATTTGATGTTCTGTCTATTGTTTTCTCGCTAGTAATACAAGTTGAACATGTGGCATTGATATATTTAATATCATTTTTATAGTTTGCTAAAGCATTAGCATGCATTTTCGTCATTTTAATCTGTGCCACATGTAATTCCGGTATATTATAGACAACGTTTAAGGACTTCTTTTTAACTAACTTGTTAAATGTTGCTGTATTTTTGTATTCAACACTGTAATATAGTTCTTCTGACGCTGATGCATTACTCATTGTAATAGATATTAAAAGACTCAATATTATTAAACTAATAATAGCGCGCTTTATGATTTTCATATTCTAATCTCAAATGAATTCCAGAACTTTATATGGTTCAGGTGCGACAACATTCTTTTTAAATGTTTTTGACGCTAATTCATAACTTTCTGAAATATTTGCTGGATATATTGATACACCATAATCTTTTAATAATCGAATATTATTTTGAGTAACTGGATTTTCCCACATTCGTAAATTCATATTTGGAAATATAGAAAGTTTTTCAAAAGCTGTATGACAAATAGTTAATAATAAATTGTCACATATACCATTTGCAATTTTATTAATCGTATTAGAAGTCGCAGGTAAAATAATAATCTTGTCATGTTTATTTGCTATATCTACATGATTTAAAAAAGGGTCTTCAAATTCGTCATAATAGTTATCGCAAAATTGCTTTAATATTTCACCATTAATAAACTTTCTACCGTTTGTTGACGCGATTACATTTACTTCATCAAATTTTGATTTTAATTCAATAATATAGTGGCTAATATTGATACTATTAACTGAGCCACACAAACAAATCAATACATTTTCTCCCATGATATACGCCTCCATTCAGCTAATTAAAAACGCATTGGTCCAATTTTTTTCATTGAGAATTTTTGTATTTTTCAGTGTCATCAATGTTAGATAGACCCCTAATTCACCTTCTAAAAGGCCAACTTTCCTACTTTTAAATACATCTTGCTTATTTTCATTAATGTCTATAAAATTCACCAGATAATCTTCCTTATAATGAGAAATCAGTTTATTTATTAATACAGTGATATAATCAGACACTTCATTTAATTCAAAATTCAAATTCATAATTGTTAACATTAATATTTGTGATGACAATCCATGACAAATAGTTGGACTTATTAAATTTTCATCTTTATCATTTACTACTTGTAGCATCACTTTTTTAGACATTTTAATTATTTCATCATCTTGTAATGCTTGGCCGATTAAAAACAACGTCGTCATTACACCCGTATTGCCATAACACCAACCATTCCGAATAAAATTGAAATGATTACGTTCAGAAATTAAATCGTAACGCTGCAACCATCTTTCGTGGTTACAAAATTTTTCGTCCATGATAAATTTGTACATGTCTTTTAATATGTGCTGATGATTTTCAATCGTAATTCCTTTAATCACGCATAATGCAAATAAAGACATCGGTCCTAGCACTCCATGTGCAAGGCCAAGATTGATATTACCTTCAGTAAAATAATTTTTATCAGACTCTAAAAATTGACTTTCTTGTGGGACTACCCAGCTATTTTTAGAATATTGAATATCTTTAAAGTATACTAATATGCTTTTTAATGCTTTAACATTAAATTCATTCTCATCTACTCTATTTAGCAAATATCTCCCTATCCCAGCTAATCCACTGACAGTATCATAATTTAATGGATTTAATGGTTCTTGTAATATTTGATCAAATTTATTTTCTATTTCATTTACAATGTGACCATCAATATTATTTAAAATATTTTGATAATTTTTGCCATTTTGCGATGCTAAATCCATTGAAAATGCAATACCTGAAAGTCCACCAAACAAAGAATTGTTATATTGACCACTCTGTAAATATGGTGCTAATTTCATGATGTACTTATGCACAATTTGCTCAGTATTAATATCGAAAACTTTTTGATAAGCATCTAAAAACAAAATGATACCTGGTATACCATGTGATAAAGTTGAAGGTTCAAAATAATCGGTTTCAGTAGATGCTTTTGAAATGAAATCATCTACTTCTGAAATCTCTTGAAACTTCTTCTTCAATATTAGATTCATATCAATCATTTTTGTCACCACACCAATGCTTTTGAGTTTTAACAATTTCTTTTACAATAGATAAAACAAATGTTTCTTGATCCTTATCAATGCCAAATATTCGATTGCAGCGCATATGAATTAAGCTGCCAATAATCCTTGACCTTTTAGTAGTTAAAGTTTTTTTAAGCCCTTCATTTAATTTGCTCAAAATTTGGTTGCCATCTTTTAAAATTCGATAAATACCACTATAGTGTTTAGCCATATATTCAAAATTATTAGCAGGATTACATATAGTTACAAGTTCATTTTTAAAAGGTCTAATATCTTTACTTTTAAATGATGTAGGTACATAGTTATTAACAATTTCCATACGCTCTTCATTAGAAATTGAAAACATCTCAAATAAATACATTATTGAAATAGCAACAATATATGGTCGATCAAACTTAAAATCATTTTCAATAATATTGACAGCTAAATTCGTGTCATATTCAAAGAAGGCTTCTATTTCATTAATCGTGTTCTTTCCACCATATCTAAAAAATTCTGGCTCGTATGATACAAATTCATAATCTGAAACTTCTGTCGTTTGTCGAACATGTGGTAACCAATTCTTCAAGATGCTGTATATTTCTGCGTAATTTTCGTCATTCCTGAATAACCTCAACTTTAAAATGTCACCTTGTTTGATATAACGCATTAAAAAATATTTTTCTATATCTCCCTTATCTTTAAGATGTTTTACAAATGGATACAAATTGTCGATGATAAATGTATCTTGCGATGGCTTATCGATATGAATATGTAATGCAAACCAGTCTTTGTCATATTCAATATCTGTATTTTTATATTTTGGAATTTCGATTTCGGGTCCTCGATAAGATGATTTTTTATAAATTGGTGTAACAATTTCATACACATGATCATTCTTTGATTGAGGTAAAAATGATTCTACTAAACGTACACGTTTATGCTTCTTATATTCTTTCATCAATAAATATCTATGATTAGCTAATGATAAATTTAGTAGAAGCTTGTTATCTCCATAAACTAAATTCACGATATTAGGTATATTGAATTGTTCTTGATATTTCAAAAATTGTTGATCCCATTCTTCATTTTTAGGTAAAGGTAATACCATCTCGTTAATTTTCCAATATGCTGGTTTAAGAATGACATTTTTATATCTGATTCGTGGTGAATAACTAAATGAATCAATACTCACATCATTCATAGATTCAATGCATTTCACAGATTCCATTGAAATTTCTCGTAACAATCGATATAAATTACATTCTTTTAAAAAGTTATACATATTGTTTGATTCAAATAGTACCCTTTTATTTAGTTGGCTAGAATATAAATATAATTTGTTAAAGGTAGCACCAACATAAATATCATCTAAGGTAAGCTCATACTTTGAATAACTATTACTACTTCCTAAATTCAATGAATATTCGTATGAGTCATGATTAGTTAATACATTATGATTTCTCGGATATTTCGGTATGTTATTTATAGAAATCATTTCTACATTGTCATCACATATCATCTTCTGATAATAATGTCCTTTTTCATGTTCTAATTTTGCTAAAGTTTCAGTATCAATTAAATGATGAAATCGCCCAAATGTAGCGCCAGCATTAAAAGACGCCGTTAAAGGACTAATAACAATGAGCTCATTGTACTGATTGTAAAAACGTCCTAAATAAAGTTCAGCATAAACATCTGCACTCATTGGCGCATGATAATGATTGATTTCATTATCGTTAATCAATGACTCTACATCTTTTTCATTTATGACTATCTCATCGTTATTTCTCAAGGCATGTAAAAATTTTTGCTTAAGCATTACAATATTATTTCCATCGGTTTCTTCTTCTTGAAAAATTGTTGTCCCGAAACCTGTTATATCTGAAATCAAATCTTTAATATTCACGAGTTGTTCAAATCCATACTTTTCAATAAAACGGTTGTGAAGAACTTTCAAATCTGTGAATCCAATATTATTTCTTGATAAAAGCCACAATAAGTACGCTGCTTCAGATATATTTGTTGCTATATCTTGATGTAAATAATTGTTAATCATGTCAATTTTGGTATCAATTTGAAGATAGTTTTTACATTTGAATAGTGCCTTCATATGATGAATAATGTCTTTATATAATTCCTCGCCAAATCCAATTTCAGTTTTTTCATAAGCTAATATCAATTTCTGGATTTCTCTAATTTTTTTCACAAAATCATCATTATGTAAAGAAAGTTTATTTAAAATATAATTTAAATTATCGCTATATGATAACGGTGGTCTGATTGTTGAATATATAATTTCCTTTGAGACAAGATTATGGATATATACTTTCACTTTAGTAATATCATTAATTTCAAATTCTTGATTTATCTTTTCAGCTAAATTTGAAAAAGTAATATTATTATTCGTCACAGTGGTTTTGATGAATACGAGTAATTCGCTATTTTTAATGGAAAAAGATGTATCTTTATTGTTGTTTAAATAAATAGCACTTTGTTCATTTAAATATATTCGATCATTGATAATATGTGCTTTACTATTCCAAATAACTTTCAAATTTTGATAATATTCATCAATACTCTCAATATAACTAACCAGTTTATACAACCATTCGCCATCGACTTTCACATATTTTTGAATACTATTTCCAACTTTAAGACGTGTTGGTTCATTTACAAAATGCCCCAAATTAATACCACTTAATAATCCAAATGGAGTTGGACGTGTTGACATTCTAATTAAATATTTTAATAAACTTTCTTTAGCATCTCTAACCTTCTTGTTATCGCCATCAAAATTTATTTCTTGTAAAGTACAATATAAGTTAAATGTTGTTGTTAGGATTGATTCTTTCATCTGAGCATTTAATTGTAAGTCGCTATATTTAATTTGTTCAGTATTTAAAAATAAATTGAAAAATTCAACTGATAATAAAGGTGTTCTAATCATACAAATACTTGACGGTTCGTAAATAGTGTTCATTTGTAAGCACCTCACATATTTGAATAGACAAATAGAGCCCTTTCAGGCTCTATTTGCTGTAATCTTAACAGCAGAAGCTATTAAAACTACCAGTCTTAGCACAACCAGGAGTACATAAACTATGACTTGTAATACGTTCGTCACCTGCTGAATCATTTGAGTTATTGTTTGCTTTAACTTGCACGTCTAAATCAAGAACTTTTTCCATAGATAAAACCTCCTATTATTAGTTGAAGTTAAGGCCTACTTCAATTGTCATATTATCCCTTTTCACACAACAAATCAATAAATTATATAATTATATTTTGTGAATTTTTTGTAAACACTTATTAATTTAGTAATACTATTTTGATAATTAGATTTTTGTGTTTTTTTATTACTATTTATTTTCACTAATAATTTTGCATCTAAGTTCATAATTTTAAATTTATTGATGAATTTTTTAATAGATTAATCAATTCATTTATACAAATACTTAGATATTTTTATCTATCAATACTATTACGAATTTGGAGATGGCTGCTTGAGATTAATTAATAGATATTTATGCAGTTTTGTTCTATTTATACAAAATTTAGCAAATAATAATTGAAGTTATTTTAAAGATGAGGATATAAACATATAATTTCAATGACTTGATTATTTTCTTAAATGACATGTTCTAAGAGGGTCAATATAATAACCAAAGCTTGTCATTACTTATATGTAAAGATAGAGGCTAATTACATAATCCTAACTTATTTAACAGGAAGTCATGAAAACTATATTACAACTAAAAGTATAACTTTCCATCACCAAAGTCAGAATTTATTGAAACACTCAACTGATAATATAGAAGGCTAATTATAAAAATACCTGGCGATTAATAAACTGTTTCCGTTTTTTAGCACTTAATATATTTAAAAAGACAAATAGAGCCCTTTCAGGCTCTATTTGCTGTATCCTTAACAACAGAAGCTGTTAAAACTACCCGTCTTTTCACAACCAAAGCTACAAAAAAGATGGCTAGTTATTCTTTCGTCACCCGCTGAATCATTAGTGTTGTTATTTCCTTTAACTTGCACGTCTAAATCAAGAACTTTTTCCAAAGATAAAACCCCCTATTTAAAAGTTGAAGTTAAGACCCACTTCAATTGTCATATTAATCATTACCACACAATAAATCAATGAATTTAATAATAATTATTTGTTATTAATTTGTAAATCGTCATTAATTTTATGGTACTATTGTTAGTTTAAACAAATAATGTAACTTCTTTTTTTAATATGTTGTGAATATTTTTTGTTTAACTCTTAAATTTCGGGTTTAACTTCCTCTATTTCTAACAGTTATACTCCAGGATTAGTTTCTTTAGAATCCGTACCGATTAATTTAACAGTATGGTTTTGCCAGTCAACTTCATAAGTAGATGTAAACGTTACTGTATTTTGATTTTTGTAGTTATTACCAACCCAGTGTAGTCGATTCCATTGATTAGTATATCTATCCATTTCTCTTTGGTAAGTTACTTTGATTTTAGATTTTTTTGTATCATTTTGTTTATGAGAAAGTACGCTTATAAATTCTGGGTTAAAGTTACCACGCGCCAATAAAGGCATTTGATGTGTTGGCAAGAAATTTTGACCAGCATTTGAACTACTTTGTCTACCACCTAAAAACAGTTCATTACCATATGTTGGGTCATAACTATCTCTACCATATGGTCCCCAACCATTATTCATAATTTTGTGCGCCTCAACACCCCAGCCAATTGATTTATGATTTGTTTTTCTATCAATCGTAGTTCTGTAACTTTCTTGTTTATAATTTATCGTTTCTGAAAATGATTTTGATCCATTTAATCCACCTGATAAGCCATTAGATATATTAATATCTCCGCCATAAGAATAACCTAATGTTTGTTGAACTTGGAATTCTTCATTTTGATTTTTAGGTGCATAGTCAACAACATTTACAGCATCATTTGATTCTGAACTAACCGAAACATTATACTTACCGCCCCAATAAAACTGTGAGTAATTGTAATCTTTTGGATTAGGCTTTTTATAACCTGAATTAATGTTTCCGGCTGCCTTAAGTACTAACGTATCTTTGTCATAACTTTTATCCTTAATGAAATTAAACGTTAAAATTTGAGAAATATTCAATTTATCATTATCAGATGTTGCTGTTGTTTTGTATAAAGTGATTTTGTCATCTACTTTTTTCTCGCTTACAGGTGTGATATGTTGAGCTGCATCAACTGTATTCGATAGCAAAAGCAGTGCAATTGATGAAGCAACTGATGATTTGACTAATTTTTTCATTTTCATATTAATTATGTCCTTTCACTTTAATTTCGTGTGTTTTCCAATTAACTTCATATCTAACTACAAAGTTTCTATTTACAAATGCATTATGCTTTCTTTCTGCGTAAATACCAGTTCTAGGGAATAAAGTCGCATATGTAATATCTAAGTTTCTACCATATGAAATTTCAAATTCACTCGTATCACTTGAACCTTTTTCATGTGATAGTGTAGTGATAAACGATGGATTAAAGCCACTTTGAACTAAAGGTGGCAATTGATTATCAGGAGCAAAATATTCTCTTGCTGAACCTGTTGGACCATTTGGACTTTGTACGAATAAATATCTATCATGCGCAGATTTTTTTCCATCAGGCGTAACAAATTCGTTTGCTTTAACACCCCATTTAACAGATTTTGAGTTTTGCTTGTCTACTTCACTGACATAACTCTTTTGGGTATAACTAATTGTTTTAGAATAATTAAATGAGCCATTGCCACCTATAGATGGTGCTGACTGGAAATTACCTCCAATGTTATATCCTAATGTTTGACCAACATCAGTAGTTTCTATTTTGTTTTTAGGAAGGTAATTGATTAAGCTAACATTTGGATCTTTAGTCGTCAGTCCTATATTATATTGGAATGGCCAAATCATTCGTTTAGTTAATTCATATCCACTACCCTTCACATCTGAAAATGAAGTTCTGGAATTAATAAAACCTTGCATTTTAACAATTAAAGCGTCTTTGTTATATTTTTTATCTTTTACAAAGTCGAATTGGACATTTTGAGTAACGCCCCATTTCTTACTACTTACATCCTCCGTACGTTTGATTACTTCAGCACCATCACCAATATTTTCAATATTAGTATTTGCTCTAGATTCTTGAATCGGAGATGCTAAAGGTGCAATCAGTCCTACTGACAAAGTTGCAGCTAACATTTTTTTCTTAAACATAAGCTTCACTTTCTTTCTATATAAATTTTTAATACAAATTTATTCTAGATTATTTCACTTATTTATAAAATTAACTGTTCATTAAAAAATAAAATGCTATAAAATATTAAAAATGACACAATTTATTCATTTATGCTGCTGAAAACCGGTCATTTTGATGCAACCTTCATTACATTTAAATAGTTCCCTTTATACTCGAACAATATGATAAAATTACCGATACTCAACTTTTTCGCTATAAAAATCAAAACGAACTTTAATCAAATCTTAAAAAATAATGTTTGTATTATCACAAATAATCTATAATTGAATTTAAAATTAACTGATTATTAACTATTATCCGTTAAATGGAGAGGATTACTTCGTATACTGTTATAACTGAAATCTTCTATATATCATTTCGTAATATCGCTAGCTTCATCTAAAAAATTTAATGCTATGATTTAGCCGAATTAAAAACATATATACTTATTTACTATGAACTAAAAGTTTATCCTAAAAATAAAAAACCATGATTTCGAAGTCTTCATAAACTGAAGCTTCTACTCTCATGGCAATTTATACTATGATATTCAATTATAATGCCTAGTCTCATAGTAAACGGCTACTACATTCGCATGTACTTCGTTTTACTGTCCACGCATGGTCGTTGACTTGTCTCTTATATACATCTGACGTGTGATACAAAAAATCAGTGTATGAGTAAGGATTACATGTCACCTATAATCAGT